>JAAYUJ010000399.1 GCA_012517775.1 Deltaproteobacteria bacterium | reverse complement strand
TTGAGTGTTTTGCTCAAAAAACGATTTTGCCTCATGAAGCTCCATGATTGCCTCCTTTGGAGACGGTATATATCGCACCCGGCAAATATTCAAGACGTGCAGAAAATTTTCAGGCCCTTTCGACCGCTTCAAACCAGGGGGGCAATGCTGTTTTTCACGGCAGCTTCTATGTTATTATCTCAATTACCTTTCCGTGGCACACGGAGAGACAGGGAGGGGCCTCCTAATGATATCTATTACTCTACTGCCAGCGAAGCATTTATGACCTCAACAGAACTCTGGATGACATTTTTCCTTGGTGCGCGAGTCGGTATCCGGCATTCGATGTCTCTCAAGAGGGTCTTCTGAATGGCACAAGTTGATATCAACTGCGATATGGGGGAGTCATTCGGAACCTACAGAATTGGTGCCGATGAGAGAATCATCCGATATATCAGTTCCGCCAATATTGCCTGCGGCTTCCATGCCGGCGATCCCGTCGTCATGAACCGCACCGTTTTACTGGCTGCGACCCATGGGGTAGAAGTCGGGGCACATCCGGGTTTTCCGGATCTCATGGGATTCGGTCGTCGTAACTTGGACTGCTCGCTTGAGGAGATCAGGAATTATGTAATCTACCAGGTGGGAGCCGCCCTGGCTTTCTGCAGGGTCCATGGGGTGAAGCTCCAACATGTGAAGCCCCACGGGAGTCTCTACAACATGAGCGTGGGCAATGAGGAGGTCGCTCGCACGATGGCAGAGGCAGTGGCTTCCGTTGACTCAAATCTAATTCTGGTGACTCTGGCCGGAAGACATGGCGAACTCATGACCCGGATCGCCGCCAGGACGGGCATTCGGATCGCCATGGAAGCCTTCCCTGACAGAGCGTACACCCCTGATGGCCATCTGGCTTCCAGGAGAATTCCGGGTGCCGTCATCGAAAACCCTGAACAAGTGGTGGAACGTGCCGTCAGAATGGCATCGGAAGGTTGTGTGATTAGCCTCGATGGCTCGTCCATCCCACTGAGGGCCCATACTCTGTGTGTGCATGGCGACAATCACGGGGCTGTGGAAATGGCTGCAGGAATTCGGGAAGCACTGGAGGCCGGGGGGATTGCTGTGGTGCCCATGGGGAAGATGTCTCTGTAAAAATAATGAAACAGGCCGGAGGTGAGGAAAAGATAAAGAACATGAGCGAAAGGCTTTACCATGTACCCAGGTTCCGGGTGAGCGGAGACCGGGCGCTTCTAGTGGAATACGGCGAGGAAATCGACCTTGTCGTCAACGAGAGAGTCTGTGCCATGGCCGAACTGCTCCTCATGCATCCCTTCCCCGGGTTGGAGAATGTGCTTCCCGCCTATCGTTCCCTGTGCATCGTCTATGATCCCCTTTTGACAGGAATCAGCACATTGAAGAATCACGTGCTGAAGATGCAACAGAAACTCAGCAGGCTCTCCACTGCCCCTCCCGAAACCATCGAGATACCCGTCGCTTATGGAGGCGAACTTGGACCTGACATGGATTTCGTTTCGGACTTCAGTGGGCTTTCTGTAGGCGATGTGATCCATCTTCATTCCTGCAATCCCTACCACATCCATGCTATTGGTTTTGCCCCGGGTTTCTGCTACCTGGGAGAACTGGACCCCAGGCTCCGCACTCCTCGACTCGAGACCCCAAGGACCCTTGTCCCCGCAGGATCGGTAGGCATTGCAGAGTCCCAGACCGGGGTCTACCCCCTGGCAAGCCCCGGCGGGTGGCGCCTCATCGGCAGGACACCGTTGAAGCTTTTCGACCCGGCAAGAACACCGCCTTTTCTTTACAAGACAGGGGACAAGATTCGATTCACACCCGTCTCCAGAAGTGAATACGAAAGGATCCTTATCGAAGGAACCCCATGAGGCCCGTTTTCCGTGTCAAGACTCCCGGGGCTCATACCACCATCCAGGACCGGGGAAGATTTGCCTACCAGCACATGGGCGTACCGGTTTCCGGCGCATTGGATCCATTCGCTTTCAGGGTGGCAAACATGCTGGTCGGAAACCCTCTGGACGCTGCCGCGCTGGAGATTACCTTTGCCGGACCGCAACTTGAAGTGCTCTCCCAGGCAGATATCGGCATCACGGGCGCCGACATGCGTGCATGGGCCAATGGAAATCCGATTCACTGCTGGCAGTCCGTTCGCATTCAACCTGGTAGCATTCTCATTTTCGGACAGGCACGGGAAGGCTGCCGCACCTACCTGGCTGTCAACGGAGGGTTCCATGTTCCGACGATCATGGGAAGCCGCTCCACCTATAGTGCTGGAAGACTGGGAGGGCTGGAAGGAAGGCCTTTGAAAGCGGGAGATATTCTCATGATGGGCGCCGGTGAGCTTTTGCGAAAACCGCGCCGCCTTCCATGGCGCCCACGTTACCCGGATGCCATAACCCTGCGGGCAGTCCCCGGGCCTCAGGACGATTACTTTGTGACAGACATGGGGATCTTCTTTTCTTCCGACTACACCGTTAGCAGCCTGGCCAACCGCATGGGATACCGCCTGGAGGGTCCGTCCATTCAAAGGGATCCCGGGTGTCCCGAAAGCATCGTGTCGGAGCCGAGTATCACAGGGAACATCCAGATCCCACCCGATGGGAAACCCATCATCCTGCTTGTTGAACAGACCATCGGAGGATACGCGAAGATTGCCACCGTCATTACCCCAGACCTTTTCAAGATCGCCCAGGCCAAACCGGGAGACAACATAAGGTTTTGGAGAGTCAGCCTGGAGGAAGCCCATCATGCCTATCGCCGTTGGTCGGCTTTCGTGGAAGATATCGAGGGTGCGATCCAAGATTTCTGAATACAGGAAAATAAAACGTTGCTGAGCGACCACTCAGATTCCACTTCCGAAGTACCAAGAAATCGTTTATTTTCAAATTGATGGCCTACTCCAGCTTACTTTCTCAATGTGTAGGTCGGGATTCCATTCCCGACAGCCTTTGCGCCATGGTGTCGGGTATGGAATCCCGACCTGCAAAGCTGTTGTTATTTGGCTTCATTGAGAAGTTGCGCTCCAACCTGCTGCACTCATGCTGAAATACGCCAGAGAGTCTTTTCCATTGACTTGCAATCCTCGCCGTGGTTATACGAAATTGAAGTTGGTTGAATGAAGGTGATGAGGTTCACCTGAACCGCCCTGACTGAAGGGATGATGACTTCTACTTCCTGATCGAAGTAGAAGTTTTTTTTTGCTTCAAGCGGGGAGCGGCAGGTTGTAGGTTTTCGGGTGAATCTCTTGTTTCGGTCTTCCAGATTGTTGGAAGCGAATGTTGGAGGCGGTGATGCTGGATTACGGTCAGGTAAAGAACAATTTGTTTGGGACCATTGAACGTCTGCAAGGGGTCGTTCGCCAGGAAACCCGCAAGGGCCTCATGAACACCAAAACAAAGCTCGAAGAAGAAGCATTCAATCTGGTTATTTTGGGCCAGTTCAAACGCGGCAAGTCGACCTTCATCAATGCTTTGCTCGGCGAGAGCATTCTCCCCACGGCCATTGTCCCGCTTACATCGGTCGTTACGATCTTGCGCTATGGTCCTCAGCTCAAGGTGGAAGTGCAGTATCTGGACGAAAGGAAACAGGAGGTGCCGCTCTCGGACCTGCCGGCTTACATCACCGAGCGTGAAAATCCGCGCAACAAGAAAGGCGTCAAGGATGTCACCGTCTTTTATCCTTCCCAATATCTGAAGGGAGGGGTGCGCATCATCGACACTCCCGGTGCCGGATCCGTCTACAGTCATAATACAGATGTCGCCTACGCCTACCTCCCCTATGTCGATGCTGCGATTTTTGTGACTTCGGCCGACCCTCCCCTTTCCAACAGCGAACACCAGTTTTTAACCGATATTCGATCTTTTGTGGACAAGATGTTCTTCATCTTGAACAAGATCGACCAAGTGAGCGAAGCAGACCGCAACGAGGCCCTCGATTTCACCATGCGCATCATTGAAGAGAGCGTCGGCAGGGGGAAAGTGAAGATCCACCCGCTATCGGCGCGGTGGGCGTTGGATGGGAAAAGACAGGGGGAGAACGGCCTTCTTCAGAAAAGCCTGCTGCCCGATTTCGAGCGACGACTCCAGGATTTCCTGGTTCACGAGAAAGGCAAGGTATTCTTGCAGGCCATCATCAACAACCTGTTCAAGCTGGTCTCTGATGAGACTATTTCCTTTCAACTCGAGCAGGAGGCGATCAAGCTACCGCTGGCGGAACTTACCCGAAAAATATCGCGATTCGAAGAAGAGATGAAAACCATCATCAAGGACCGAGAGGAAAACGAGTACTTGCTGAAAGGGCATCTGGGCAAAATGATCTCTCAGTTGGATGAGGAACTGTTGCTGTTCAAGAAGGAGCGGTTGCCCATCCTTCAGGAAGCACTCGAAAAGGAATATCTGCGCAAGACTGAGCAGGGAAGGGGCAATCTTCGGGAGGAATTGGAGCAGTTTGTTTTCAGCAGCATTCAAGAGACGTTCACGGCATGGCGTCAGGATCTCACGGGGAAGATCTCTTCCCGTCTCGAGGAAGCGCACCTGGAATTTGCCACC
>JAAYUJ010000398.1 GCA_012517775.1 Deltaproteobacteria bacterium | reverse complement strand
TGCCTGTTCTTTTCCACCAGAGTCTCTTCCAGTTCAAAAGAAATATCAAAATGATCTTCGATTGCTCTTTTGCCACGGCCGGTTACAAAAATGATTTCTTCAATCCCTGATTCTACTGCCTCTTCCACCAAGTATTGGACTACCGGTTTATCAACCACCGGAAGCATCTCTTTGGGTTGAGCTTTGGTTGCAGGGAGAAACCTGGTTCCGAATCCAGCAACAGGCAAAATGGCTTTTTTCACTTTCTTCATCGTGTCAAACCTCAATCAAAGGCACTTTCTTAATAAGTAGGTCGGGATTCCCATCCCGGCGACGTCTGCACCGAGATGTCGGGTCTGGAAACCCGACCGCCGAAGCTGTCGTTACCTCGACTTGTTGAGGAAATACCTGGGCTAGAGTAAACTAATTGATTTCACGTCACTTTCTTGCTAGTGTCTTTGGACATGGATCAACTTGGGTAGACAATCACCAGTTCTTCCGTGGCGGTGTTGAGGGATTCCAGCCTTTCGTCCGTGACAAGATAGGTGTTTTCCAATCCCGCTATACCCAGATCCGGGACAATGAACTTGGGCTCGAAGGCAAAGGTCATTCCTGACTGGAGAGACAATCTCTGTCCCTGGGCAATGAGAGGGAACTCATCCACTTCCACCCCGAGTCCGTGCCCGATGAATGCAACCCGCCCATACCCGAATCCCATGAAGTATTCATCCCAGCCGCTGTTTTTCACCCAGCGCCACACCTCTTCGTAAAGGTCACCCGTGACCGCCCCGGGCCGCGCGATTTCCCTGAAGCGCTCATGGATGCTCCTGGCCAGCTCATAGCCTTCCCTCAGCTTTCGTGGCGGGTCGCCAATGGAGTAGTTGCGGGTCTGGTCGTTGAGATAGCCGTTGTAATTCATCATGGTGTCGACACTCACCATTTCCCCCGAGCGAATCGATCGCAGGCCTGGACCCTGGCCGAACGCCGGGCTCATCCCGACACCCCCGGTGGGGAAATCGCCGTAGGCCGCCGTTGCTGCCTCCGGTCCCGAGAGGACATGGCCGAAATACATATCCATATTGAAGCCTCGCAGACGAATCAGCCCCAGATGTCCCGCTTTGCGGGCTGCAAGCTCCAGTTCGGCACTAAGCTCCAATTCTGAGATTCCTTCCCGCAAGACAGCCGGCACCGTGTCCGCGATCACCTGAGATAAGGCCGCTGCTCTGCGCATCATTTCAATTTCCCAGGCAGACTTGATCATGCGTACCTGCCGAATCACGCCGCTCACATCCACAATCTGCTGCCTGGGAAAGAGCTTTTCATCGTAGAAAAAGAAGGTGTTGGCAGGGAGGACATCCAGTTCCAAGCCGATGCGTTTTGGAGCAGCACCCCCGCAGGCATCCAAGACCAGCTCAGGCAGGTCCTTGATCCTCTGAAGAGGGATGATGGGACGGATGGGAGACTGACTTTCCGCCCGCATTGCATCACGTCTCACGAGAAAGACCGGTTGACCGACAGCGGGGATGATCAGATGAGCATCCTGGACCGTGCCGGAGAAGTAGTACATGTCAGCGTTCTGGCGTATGATCGCCACATCGACTTCGTTTTTCACAAGGAGCGCCTGGAGGGAAACCACGCGTCCCGCAATTTCGCTCATGGGAACCTGAATCATGTTGCCTCCCAAGGTGATGACTGCCGGGTAACTGTGTCTTATGCCTCACGGCACAGCTTGAATTCACCATAACCATAAGTTGAGAGAATCTCCAGTCAGGAATGTCACACTGCCACCGCCGTCTCAGCCGAATCTGCCGAGAAAAGTCCCTTTGTTGCGAGCTCTTCCGGTGTGAGGTCGGGACTGCTATTCCAGGGGCAGGGTGTCGGGTGAGAAGCTCCGCCTGCAACAATCGGCTCGCCTTTTCCTCGTTTAGGGTGTCGCAAAGTGATGGAGGAATAGTAAAGGATCCGTCTGTCTAGAGGCTTCGAGAAGGGAGGTGAAAGCGTTATCGCATTGGGTAGGAGCCTCCATGTATGGATGAACCGGCTGAAAACTGGCTCACTGGCAGGTTCAGTGCATCCCCTCCATGGGTGCTGCCGGAGCTCGGGCCCTGCGAAATATCAGGGTCAGGGGGACGAGTACCGCCGTACCGATGGCAAGCAGCCAGAACGTGTCGTTGAACGCCAGCATGCTTGCCTGTCTCAGCACCTCCCTGTACGTGACGGCCATGGCAGCCTTATCCGGCAGGGCGTGTATATGGGTCTGATTCATCTGAAACCACTCCGTCAGCTGAGCATAGAAGCTTTGAAACGCCTTATTGTACGGCGTGATGTTTTCCACCAGGAAGCTTTGATGCACCTGGCTTCTCTGGGCAAGAACCGTTGTGCTGAATGCCACGCCGAAGCTCCCTCCCAGGTTCCTCAGCAGGTTGAAAATGCCCGAGGCGTTCCCCATCTCTTCCCGGGGAATGCCCACGTAGGTTGCTGCGGAGAGAGGCACGAAAAAGAGTCCCATGCCGACTGCCTGGACCACCCGAGGCCATGTAAAGGTCATGAAGCTGCCGTCCAGGGCGAATCCGGACATGAGCCAGAGGGAATACGCCGCTATCGTCAATCCAATTGCCAGGAGGTTTCGTGGGTTGACTCCCTTCTTCATGAGGATTCCAGCAACAGGCATGACGACAAAGCTTGCCAAACCTCCGGGGCCCAGGACGAGGCCGGCCCAGAGTGCCGTATAGCTCATCAGATTCTGAAGGTAGAGGGGAAGGAGGACAATGCTTCCGAACAGGCAAAAAAATCCCGCAAACATGATGATATTTCCCGCCGCGAAGCTCCGATCCCTGAAAACCCTGAGGTTCACCACGGGATGTGCCGCCCGCAGTTCCACCAGGACGAAGATGCTCAGGGAGACAAGAGCAATTACTGCCAGAATGATGATGAATTCAGAATTGAACCAGTCTTCCCGTTCACCCTTGTCGAGCACGATTTGAAGGGAACCCAGCCCCAGAGTCAGCAGGAAAAGGCCCCATTTATCGATTTGGATCGTACGGCGCCGAATATAAGCAGGGTCGTGAATGAAGAAGATGGCCATGGCCACCGCCAGAATTCCTGCGGGGAGGTTGATGTAAAATACCCAGCGCCAGTTCCAGTTGTCGGTGATCCATCCCCCCACAACAGGTCCAAGGATGGGGGCCATGACCACTCCCATCCCGAAGGCGGCCATGGCTATTCCATGCTCCCTGGGGGGAAAAGACTCCAGGAGAATCGCCTGTGAAAGCGGCTGCAGTCCTCCACCCCCAAGACCCTGAAGAATCCTGAAAAGCACGAGAACCTCGAGGGATGGTGCCGCGCCGCATACGATGGAACTGACGGTGAAAACAACGAGGGAAAAAATGAGGTACCGCTTCCTGCCAAAAATACCCGCCAACCAGCCTGTGATGGGAATGATGATCGCATTGGAGACCAGATAACTGGTAAGTACCCACGTGACTTCATCCAGCCCTGCGTTGAGACTCCCCTGAATATGCGGGAGGCTCACATTAACCACGCTGGTGTCCATCACTTCAATGAACGTGGGAAGCATGACCGTCAGGGCCACGATCCATTTGTTGACCCGAGGAAGTTCCCTTGCGTCTGTCATGGTTGTGGCGGTATTGCGCGGCTGGACGAGACCGGCTTTTCAGTCATGAGCACCCGTCCACTTCTGTCTGAAGTGTCTATGGTGACTTCCAGTGAAAAGCCGACTCCCAACGGGCTTTCCGGTGGCGGGGGGCGGTCCAGTTTGATCTTCACGGGAACTCTCTGAACTACCTTGATCCAGTTACCCGTTGCGTTTTCGGCAGGCAGAAGGGAGAAGCTCGCTCCTGTGCCGGCGCGGATTCCCGCGACGCGTCCCCGATAGGTTTGACCCGGATAAATGTCCGCCTTGATAACAGCCGGTTGTCCCAAGCGGACATGGGTCAGTTGCGTCTCTTTGAAATTGGCTTCCACATACACATCCTGGAGGGGCACCACGGCCATGATAGCCTGCCCTGGCTGGATCCGGTCTCCCACCTGTATGCTTTTCTGGGCGACGTAGCCAGAAACGGGAGCAGCGATGGTGCAGTAGGAAAGATTGAGACGTGCCGCTTCGACTTCGGCCTTCTGTTCGTCCCACCTGCCTTTCAGACCGGCCAACCTGTGACGTTGTATCTCCACCTGATAGCGATCACTCCGGGCTGCTTCCAACTGAGCCGCAGCCCGGTCCACCTCCTGGGAAACGGCCGCAAGGGATGCCCTGGCGCCGGCAAGCTCCGCGTCGATGGCTCCCGACTGGGCGCGCGCCTTTTTGAGGGCCGTCCTCGCCTGATCCTGCTGACGTTCGGTCCCCGCCCCCTGTCGATAGAGGCTGTCAAACCGCGACGAGTCTTTCACTGAGTGATTCAAGTCGGCCAGTGCCGCAAGCTTCTTGTTTTGGATTTCATCGAGCCGGTGGCGCACTTCCCGCTCTTTATCGCGAAGAGCCATCAGAGCTGATTCGGCAGCTTCCACCTGAGCGGCGGTCTGAAGGTCCGTCGCAGCCACAGTCACTTCTGCTGCAAGCACCTCCGCTTCGGCCTGTGTCAGTGCCCCTTCCTCCTTGTCCAG
>JAAYUJ010000397.1 GCA_012517775.1 Deltaproteobacteria bacterium | reverse complement strand
TTTGCCCCAGAAGATAAAGCAAAGCCATGCGCACTGCCACTCCATTGGCTACCTGATCGAGAATGACGGAATGGGGACCGTCGGCCACTTCCGGGCTGATTTCCACTCCGCGGTTAATGGGGCCGGGATGCATGATCAGCATGTCATTGCTGGCGTTTCGCAGTCTCTCACTATTGAGACCGTAGCAGACGGCGTATTCCCTCAAAGACGGAAGAAGCATTTGTTGCTGTCGCTCCGTTTGCAGACGCAGCACCATCACGACGTCCGCATCGGAGATGACCTCCTCCAGCCGATGACTCACATGAACTCCCATGTTCTCGATTCCCGGGGGTATCAATGTCGTGGGGCCACAGACAATTACCCTTGCTCCCATTTTGGCGAGCCCCCATATGTTGGACCGGGCGACCCGGCTGTGGGCAATATCTCCCAGTATGAGGACCGTCAGCCCCTGGATTCTCCCCTTATGCTCCCGAATGGTCATCATATCGAGGAGTGCCTGGGATGGGTGCTCGTGCATGCCGTCGCCGGCGTTGATGACCGATGCCGTTGTTCTTTGGGCGAGTCTGTGACAGGTGCCGGAAGCCGAATGGCGTATGACAAAGATGTCGGGCTTCATGGCTTCGAGGTTTTTGAGGGTATCCAGAGCCGTTTCACCCTTCACCATGGAACTGGTGGATGCGGTGATGGAGTAAGTGTCGGCGCTCAGCCGCTTTGCAGCGATATCGAACGATGTCCGTGTCCGGGTGCTGGGTTCATAGAAGAGATGGACAATCGTCTTGCCGCGAAGGGTCGGGACTTTCTTGATGGGCCTCGTGTTGATCTCTTTCAAAGAAAAGGCCAGCTCCAGAATGTGCTCGATTTCATGTGTCTCCAGGTCCCGAATTCCGAGCAGATCCTTTCTTTTGAACGCCATGGGCTTCCCCTTGATCGACGGTGGGAGAAATATGCAAAATCGTTGCAGTCTATCATGAAATCTTCCAGGATTTGAATAAATTTTCCTCGTAAGAGGGTCCGATCGGCCGCTCAGTTCGATACACGCCTGGCCTTCTTGCATTGGACTTTTCGCGCTGGTCGATCCGCTTCGCTTCCATGCAGCCTGTCTAATGCGAAGAGTATGAAATCCTTCCAGATGGGGCCCCCATCATGTCGGCATGGAAGTGTCACGGGTTCATGCGGCTTGACAGACAAGCGTAATCTCGTTAAATGAGAATCCAACGGCTTGTGGAAGGGAGATATTCATGGAGAGAGTACCAATCACGAAAGAAGGTTATGAAAAGCTGAAAGCGGAATTGCAGCGCCTGCAGCGGGATGAAAGACCGGCGGTGATCAAGGCCATTGAAGAGGCGCGCGGCCACGGAGACATCACTGAAAATGCGGAATTTGAAGCTGCCAAGGAGAAACAGGCCTTGATTGAAGGGCGTATCCAGGAACTGACGACCAGGCTTGCTCATTCTGAAATCATCGAACCTTCCTGCGATGACAATGGGAGGGTCATGTTCGGCAGTACAGTGAGGATGGAGGATCTCCAGACCAATAATGTGACCCGATACAGATTGGTGGGGCCCTATGAGGCGGATGTGCAGGCGGGAACCATCTCGGTCGCATCACCTCTCGGCAGGGCGCTCATCGGAAAGGAAGAGGGTGACGAGATCAAGGTGCAGACTCCTAAGGGTTTGAGAACCTTCGAAATCCTTGAAGTCCAGTGAGCATCTCGAACGAGCATCATCAAAGCATCGATTGTTCGTTGTTTGCTTCAGCGGACCTGGGATGCATCGATTGGACTTCAGAACAGAGATACAGTAATTTCTGCTTGACATGTAACAAAGAATAAGTTTAAAAGAAGCTTTCTCTGGAACAGCCTGTTCGTCGGCTTGTAAAGGCTGTTCGGCATAATCATGAGCATAAGGAGAAGTGACCTTGGCCAATCACAAATCAGCCATCAAGAGGGCGACACAGAATGAAGGCCGGCGTTTGCGCAATCGCGCAAGGAAAACCCGCATGAAGAACGCCATCAAGGACGTCATGGAAGCCGTTTCCTCCAGTTCCCATGAAATCGTGGCGGCTCGCCTGAAGGATGCGATCGGTATTATTGACAAGACAGCCTCCAAGAAAACAATTCACCGGAACAGCGCTTCCCGCAAAATCTCCCGGCTGACACTGCGGGTCAACACCCTTTTGGCCAAACAGAGTTCCTGAATCTCTGCGTTTTGTGCTCCTTTTTGTATTCCAGTAAAGCCCTGAAGCCTTGCCTTCATGGGCTTTTGCGTTTTCTGCCTATTCGCTTGTCTTCGATAATATTCTCGCCCATAATCATGCGTGGGTTGCCGCGGCGGCTGCCGGATACCTTCCGGTCTTGTGGTTTTTCCGCCGAAGATCCACTTCATGGAAGTCGAATTACCCATGAGATGCAATGCCGGAGCCTGCTTGCAGCAGGGTGACCAATGGAGGAGTGAATGGATCTCATCAAAGATGCTTTGAGCCAGGGACGCTCAGCCTTGAGTGAGCACGAATCGAAACAACTGCTGAAGGTCTTTGATATCCCGGTGAATCGGGAGCTCATGGCTTCGGATGCGGAATCGGCCGCATCATGTGCATCCCGGATCGGTTTTCCGGTAGTCCTGAAAGCTGCGGGGACCGCTCTCTTCCACAAGACTGAAGTGGAGGGCGTGGTCCTCAACCTGAGGAACGAGGATGAAACCAAACGGGAAGCCGAAAGGCTGTTGAAGATCCGAGGCTGTGATTCCCTCCTTGTCGAGGAGATGGTCAAAGGTGGCAGGGAGCTGGCTTGCGGTCTCATAAGAGACCCGTTGTTTGGCCCATGCGTCATGTTCGGGTTGGGAGGCATCCTGACTGAAATCCTCAAGGATACCGTTTTCCGGCTGGCACCCCTGACCCGCTACGATGCGCTGGAAATGGCATCAGAGATACGCGGCAACAAGATCCTTCAGCCATTCAGAGGGGAGGCCGCCGTAGACATGGAGATCCTCGCCCACATTTTGATTGCCATGGGGGAAATCGGGGTGAAGCACCCTGAGGTGGTAGAAATCGATATCAACCCTCTCAAAATCCGCTTCGACGGGAAGCCTGTCGCAGTAGACGCCCTCGTTGTCCTGAAAAAGACCGAGTGACCCTCGCGGATCACCACCTTCTATTGAAATCATTGTGGAGAGTTAGGATGAAAGAAGGGTTTGCGGCTTTTTTCGAACCATCGGCCGTTGCGGTCATCGGGGCATCCGCCAGTCCGGGAAAACCCGGCCACGAAGTGATCAGGAACATTCTGGCCAACGGATATGAGGGGGCTCTTTACCTTGTGAACCCCAAAGGAGGTGAGATCCTGGGGGTTCATGTGAATACCTCCATTGCATCTCTCCCCGACAGGATTGATCTGGCTATCATCATCCTGCCTGCCAGAGACACTCCCGGGGCCCTTCGGGAATGCGCTGAGAAGGGTATCCGGCAGGCTGTTCTCTCCGCTGGGGGATTTGCGGAAGTCGATGAATACGGAGCACAGGTCCAGCAGGAAATCGTGGAGCTTATCCACAAGTACGGGATCCGCGTCCTGGGGCCCAATACCTCGGGGCACATATCCACTCCCCATCACTTCACCTCCACCTTTTTCCCTCTTGGGAAGATTCGTCCAGGCACGGTTTCCTACATTGCCCAAACGGGCAACTTCGCCACCCATACCATGAAACATATACTCACGGCCGAGCATTTCGGAGTGGCCCGGGTCATCGGATTGGGAAACAAGATCGACATCGATGAAACCGAGGCCCTTGAATACCTCGGGAACGATCCCGAAACGAGGGCCGTCATCATGTATCTGGAGAGCATCAAGCGGCCCGGACCTTTTCTGGGTGTTGCCCGAAGAGTGGCTCGCTCCAAGCCGGTGATTGTCCTCAAGAGCGGGGCCACGGAAGCAGGGAGGCATGCTGCAGTGGCTCATACCGCAGCCATGGCGGCTGAAGATCGCCTGGTTGATGGTCTGCTTCGTCAGGCCGGCGCTGTACGAATATGGGATTACACACATCTCATCCTTGCGGGGAAGGCCCTTTCCATGGCTCAACCGCCGAAAGGCAACCGGGTCTCCTTCCTCGCCCCATCCGGCGCGATGCTGGTTTCCCTGGCCGATCTCTGCGTGCGCCTGGGGTTGGAGATCGCTGATCTTAAGCCGGAGACGGTCAAGAGGCTTCAGGATATCAGCCCGCCTTTCATTCGCATGCGAAATCCCGTGGATATCTGGGCCGCGGCTTCCGTCAAAGGGGTCGAATTCGGCTACCGGGAGGGCATGGAAGCAGTCCTCAAGGATCCCAACGTGGACGCCGTGGTTGCTATCCTCATGCTCACCGGGGACACAGGAATTCCACCCTACGACTTCATGGTCGAGCTTGCCCGGAAGTATCCGGAGAAGCCCGTCTTCATCACATTCAGCGGGGACAGGAAGTACAATGAGGAGTGCAAAGCTTTCCTGGAGCATCGCGGAGTTGCCACGTTTCCAGAGATCGAGCAGCCCTTCGAGGTGCTCTCCATTCTCTC
>JAAYUJ010000396.1 GCA_012517775.1 Deltaproteobacteria bacterium | reverse complement strand
GATACCTCTGTCAATTGGGGGATGTCTCAACTCATGAAGAATTGCTTCGAGAGGGAGGAGATCCATGGCTTTGAGAGGGAACATGTGGCGAACATGGTGCCTTGGCGTGACCGTCCTACTGCTCCTGGTGTCATTCGGTGGACCTGATACTGGTTTCGCCCAGTCTTCCAAATACTGCGATGGGTATGCCCGGGATTACGCCGACCGCAACAGCTATTCCGCCTCACGCGGTGGTGCTTTGGGTGGGGCGGCTCGCGGCGCTGCCGGCGGTGCCCTTTTCGGCGCCATAGCCGGCAATGCCGGAACGGGTGCGGCAATCGGTGCCGGAGTCGGAGCAATCGCCGGTGGCGCGCGGCGAGCCAACAACTGGTCCTATTACTACGATCGGGCATACAACGATTGCATGCGGAGGGGTAGGCGGAAATAGTCGGTCTCCACCTCCAGGTAAGGATCGGTACCTGTCGTTTGAGGAATACATGCGAAACACTCATTGGAGTCACCTGCGGCAGGAGAGGAGCAAGATGGTCGCGACACCATCAAGGGGCTGCATGCAGGCCACTCTTCAGGACTCCATGTGAATACTCAAAGAGAGGAGCAAACAATGTTTCGTGGAATCATTGTCGTCCTTGCGGTTCTCGGGATCATGGCCCTTTTCAGCAGTTCGCCCGCCCTTTCTCAGGAGAGGCCGAAGGAGTGGGTGGACGTCGATCTGAACACGCTGGACTGCAGGGATTTTTTGAGAACCTCCGGCCGCGAGAGGGACCTCGTGGTTGCTTTCTATCATGGGGTCGTGACCGGCATGAAAAAGGAGACGATTGTCAACGTGCCGTTGCTCTCCGAAGTCACCGACAAGACGGTCGAACAGTGTATCGACAACCCCAAGGAGGTTCTGCTGAAGGTTTTTCAGAGCAAGCGCCAGTAGCGAAACCCTGAAGAGCGGGGGAGAGTCAGGCAGGTCAACTTTCGGCGGGAGTTCATGCGCGTTGTCTCAAGGACCGTCATCCGCAGGGGGAGCTCTAAAGTGCCAACCGGCGAGGGCCGGACAACGTTGGAGAGGATTCGCCGCGGATGACCCTATTCGCTCTTCTTTTTTCCCTCCGCCTTCGCCAATGCCTCCGCCTCGGCCTGAGCGATGGCGGCAGCGGCGGCAGCCCCGGCAGCCTCCAGTGGCACACTCTCCCCTCCGGGAGTTGCCGGGCCCCCAGCCGATGCAGGCTGTGGCGGCAGATACACCGTCACGTTTCGATGGGCAAACTCGATCCCCTTTTCCTTGAAGGCTTTCTGTATCCGCTGGTAGACTTCGCGGCGAAGACTGAACTGCTCGCCGGGGATGCACTTGAACTTCACCCGCATGATCATGGCCGAGTCGTCCATCGCGCGCACGCCAGACGACTTGATGTCGCTCAGCAAGACACCTGCGAGCTCTTCGTCCGCTCTGACCTCTTTGTTGATTTTCTTGACGATTTTGCGGATCACGTCGGGGTCGGTGTCGAAGCGGACCCGGATGTCGAGCTTTTCGATGATGTAATCGCGGGTGAAGTTTTGCACCATATTGAGATCCCCGAAGGGGACGACAAAGATTTGACCTCGGGGATGCCGGAGCCTTATGGAGCGGAGGGATATCTGCTCAACCGTGCCCTTGGCGGCGCCTGCCTCCACGTAATCTCCCACTCGAAAGGCGTCGTCGATGAGAAAAAAGATCCCGGAAATGATGTCCTTCACCAGTGTCTGGGACCCGAAGCCGATGGCAAGACCGACCACCCCGGCACCGGCGAGGAGCGGCGCGATGTTCACGCCAAGGGAAGCGAGAATACTGAAGCCGATCACGACAAACAGGAAAACCAGAATGAACTTGCGGAGCAGCAGGAGAAGTGTCCCGCTGCGGGACCCACCGGAGCCTCCCTCTTCGGCTTCATCGCTTTGAAACGGCATTTCCTCCGCTATTCTCCGGTCGATGCGGGCCTTCACCACTTCCCAGACAATCAGCCCCAGAACCAGCGCAATGATGACACCGAGGACACTCTTTGCGAAAATCCACCCGATATCGAG
>JAAYUJ010000047.1 GCA_012517775.1 Deltaproteobacteria bacterium | reverse complement strand
AGTATCGAGAGATGTGCCTGATCAGAAACAAGTGATTTCGACGCATAGAATGAAAAGACTCCTGCCTCGGACCCCTGAAGGAGGGATTCGTCGCAACCCACTTGCAAGGGAGAGGCTTTGGGGTGACGAAGGATTCCTAAAGCGTGGAGCAAATTGTGTCTTCGAAGCGGACGGGTTGTCACTTCTTTTGGTTTGTCCCCTCTCTCTCCTCCCGAAACCACTCCCACCAGGAAAGATCTACCAAACGGTGAAATTTTCTCTCCATCGCTTTATTGTCCAAGCGCCACGCCTTAAATTGCTTTTGGATGAATTGAACCATGTGAACCTGAACCACCGAAGCGACTGAGAGAACTGAAAAGGAGCTTGAACCCGGTTAATTGATCACTCTTGAAACCGGGGGCTGCTTCTCCAGGGAGGAGGTTGGTTAAAATGATGATAGGAACCAATTTACCGATCAATAAAGATGATGAATGCGACCGCTGTCAACTGGCGAACGCAGACAAATGGGTGGGCTATGGGTGTGAAGAGCGAAAAGCCATTTTCACTCCCAGAGAGCAGACGGTCTTGCAACGTATTCGAGAAGCGTCCCTCCGAGCCAGGACCATCAAGAAAGAATTGAATCTGTATGACCCGACGGGGTCGACTGATGTTTCTGCAAGAAATCGTGCACTTGAGGAATTGGAAACATTGAGGCGAGTTCGTGGAGATCTGGAGAAGGAACGGATTGCGGCTGCAGAAGAGAGGATGCGCCTTCTTGGACATCTCTAAGGGGGTCGATTCAGCCGGACCTTTCGCGTTTTTTTGGTTCCGCACAAGACCCGGTGGTGTGAGGCTACCGGGTTTTTGCATTTGTCGGCTTCTCTGCTATAAGCCCTTGGTACTGCTCCACACAATAGGGTGCCCATCTGACAAAGAAAGGTTTGCTCGTCATTCCGGTGAGAGCCAGAATCAAGATGGTCCTCCCGGGCTCGGCTGTGCCGCGCTGACGATATTTGTTGGGAAATTTGATGGAGGTTGATCCGTGATTCGCAAAGAAGATGTTTTGATTTACCACAAACAGGACCGGCCGGGTAAGATAGAGGTCAAGTCCACCAAGCCCTGCATCACCCAAAGAGATCTTTCCATGGCTTACACACCGGGGGTTGCCGAGCCATGTCGAGAGATTGAAAGGGAACCCGACAGGGTCTTTGATTACACAGCAAGAGGGAATCTCGTTGCAGTAGTCACCAATGGCACTGCGGTCCTTGGTCTTGGCAACATTGGGCCTCTTGCCGCAAAACCGGTGATGGAAGGTAAGGGGGTCCTCTTCAAACGATTCGCCGATATTGACGTATTCGATATTGAGCTGGATACGAAGGATCCTGATGAGCTGATCCGGGCAGTGAGGCTCCTGGAGCCTACTTTCGGAGGGATCAATCTGGAAGATATCAAGGCTCCTGAATGCTTCTATATCGAAGAGCGGCTGCAGGAGCTCATGAACATCCCCGTCTTCCATGATGATCAGCACGGAACGGCCATCATCTCCGGAGCCGCGCTGCTCAACGCTCTCGAACTGCAGGGGAAGAAAATCGATGAGGTCAGGATCGTCTTCTCGGGAGCCGGAGCGGCAGGCATCGCCTGTGCGGAGCTCTACATCACACTCGGTGCCAGGCGGGAGAACCTGTACCTCGTCGATTCTAAAGGGCTGGTCTACAAGGGAAGGACGGAAGGGATGAACCCCTACAAGGAACGACTGGCCAACGGAGATCGTCTCATGACCCTTGCGGAACTCATGAAAGGAGCCGATGTCTTTGCCGGCGTCTCTGTCGGGGGACTGGTGAACAAGGAGATGGTCAAGTCAATGGCAGACCGGCCGATCATCTTTGCCATGGCCAATCCCGATCCCGAGATTGAATACGAGGAAGCTGTGAGTGTTCGCGATGACCTGATCATGGCTACCGGACGATCCGATTATCCAAACCAGGTGAACAATGTCCTGGGGTTTCCGTTCATATTCCGCGGAGCATTGGATGTGGGAGCCAGGGCGATCAACAACGCCATGAAGGTTGCTGCGGTACGATCCCTGGCCGAACTTGCCAAGGAAGACATACCCGATTCCGTTCTGAAGGCTTATGGAGGACAGGTACTGCGATTCGGCCCGGAATACATCATTCCCAAGCCTTTCGATCCAAGGGTCCTCCTCCGGGAATCGTCGGCCGTAGCCAAGGCTGCTGTGGCAACGGGTGTGGCAAGAAGACCGATCACCGATTGGGAAGCCTACACGGACAGTCTTGAAAGAAGGTTGGGGCGCGCTCAGGAAATCATGCGCCGCATCATTCACAGGGCACAGAGGAAACCCAAGCGCATCGTCTTCCTCGAGGGGCATCAGCCCAAAATACTCCGTGCGTGCCAGGTTGTGCTGGACGAAAGAATTGCCCACCCGATTCTTCTCGGGGACCGGCGGGAGATCGAGGAGAAGATCCGTGAACTTGGCCTGGAGCTCGATCGGGCAGAAATTGTGGACCCCGCGGATTTTAAGCGAATGGGGGATTATGTTGTTGAATTCCACAGACTGCGCGCCCGCAAGGGGATCACGCTCCAGGAGGCCAGGAAGCTTCTGCGCTACGACAGGAACTACCTGGGAGCCATGATGGTGAGGATGGGAGACGCAGACGGACTGGTAGGAGGGGTTCACAAGCACTACCCGGTTACGATTCGGCCCGCATTGCAGACTCTTCCCCTTGAGGAAAAAACCTCTGTCCTGGCAGGCCTCTACATGATGGTATTTCCCAAGGACGTCATGTTCTTTGCCGATACCACGGTCAACATCGATCCCACTGCGGAGCAGCTTGCCGAAATCGCCATATGTGCGGCGGACACCGTAAAGCGCCTCCTTGAGATCAAACCACGCGTTGCGATGCTTTCCTTCAGCAATTTCGGCAGCACGCGCCACCCCTTTGCGGAAAAGGTGGCTAAGGCCACCCGCATCGTGAAGGAACGCCGCCCGGACATCATCATTGACGGCGAAATGCAGGCGGATACGGCGGTGGTTCCCGAAATCCTCGCGGAAACCTACTCCTTCAGTACTCTGAAGGATAAAGCCAATGTTCTCATATTTCCGTCCCTCGAGGCGGGAAATATCGCGTACAAGCTTATGGAAAGACTGGGGAAAGCCAGTGCAATAGGCCCTATTCTCACGGGAACGAGCAAAGCCATTCATGTTCTCCAGCGGAACTGCGACGTGGAGGATATTGTGAACACCACAGCCCTTGCGGTCATCGATGCACAGCAACACGATTATCCAGGACCATGATGAAGGTATTCATTGCCTTTTCCCATGCGATAAGGTACGTTCATAACGACAATTCTGAAGAATAGGTTCGATCGCCGAAGGGGTGCTCTCCCTATGGGAGCTGAGATGATACCCTTGGAACCTGATCCAGCTAACACTGGCGTAGGAATCGGCAAGCGAGATTGCATATACCGGGCAGGCCGTTTTCCGAAACGGCCTTTTCTTTTTGGCGGAAAGCGGAAATGTTCATGGTGATCTTTCGCTGCAGTGGAACATCTCCTCGTTGGAGCAGGAGGAATTTATGAAGACTCAGTTGGACTATGCAAGAGCTGGAATCGTTACTGAGGCCATGGAGCAGGCCGTCATCGATGAACCCATGACGGCAGAGGAATTGCGGGATCTCATTGCGGTCGGGAGGGCCGTATTGCCCAGGAATCGCAACCACTCTTTTCCCATTGTGAAAGCCATCGGCCACGGACTGAAAACCAAGGTCAATGCAAACCTGGGCACGAGCGCGGAATGCTGCAGCCAGGAGTTGGAGAGGGCCAAGCTCAAAGCGGCCCTGGATGCAAAGACGGATTCCATCATGGACCTCTCCACCGGGGGAAATCTGGGTGCTCTGCGGCAGTTTTTCCTGGAGAATTCGACGGTCATGGTGGGAGCCGTACCTATTTATACTCTAGCCACGGAAATGGTGGCCAGGCACCAATCATTGGAAAAGCTGGATGGTGATCAGCTCCTCAAGAGCATCGAAAAGCAGTGTTCCGAGGGTATCGACTACATCACGGTGCATTGTGGGGTCACCCAGGCCTCCGTGAAAAAACTGGAATCCTATGAGCGGGTCATGCCCTGCGTCAGCAGGGGAGGATCGATCCATATGCACTGGATGCGTCGAAATCAAAAGGAGAATCCTCTCTATGAAAATTTCGACGATCTCCTGGAGATTGCTCATAGCTTTGACGTGACCCTGAGCCTCGGAGATGGCTTTCGACCGGGAACAATAGTCGATGCGAGCGACGGCCCCCAACTCGAAGAGCTCATGATTCTGGGAGAACTCGCAAGGAGAGCTCGGGCAAGGGGAGTACAGGTCATGATCGAAGGCCCCGGGCATGTCCCCTTACGCCAGATTGAGGCGAACATCCTGCTCCAGAAAAGGCTCTGCGACGGCGCTCCCTTCTATGTTCTCGGACCCTTGCCCACAGACATCGCAGCGGGATACGATCACATCACGGCCGCCATCGGAGGGGCCCTTGCAGGGGCGGCGGGAGCGGACTACATCTGCTATGTGACTCCGGCGGAACACTTGGGGCTTCCCAATGCGGACGACGTATACCAGGGGGTCATGGCAGCCCGCATTGCCGGTCACGTGGCAGACATAGCCAAGGGACTTCCCGGCTCGATGGACAGGGATAGAAGAATTTCCATCGCAAGACAGAAACTGGACTGGGAGGGAATGATCCGGGAGGCCCTCGATCCCGAGTTGGTGAGTCGCCGCCTCGAGGTAACCCAGGATAAGGAAGCGTGCAGCATGTGTGGGAAACTCTGTGCTGTAAAGATCAGCCGCCTGGCTTAGACGGCTGCATCAGTCTTTTGACGGCTTGTTCTTTCCGGCAGACCCTCATGCTTCTTCCGAAGCCCATGATTATGAAGAGCGCAAGATCTTACTACAGAGTCTGCACAAAGCCCTGAGAGACTTCCATGACGATTTTTTGTTTTCTCTGCTCTGATAAGTTCTCTGGTTCGCTGCTCGCAGGTCGGGATTCTAATCCCGACGGATCGCATGTCGGGTGTGCAAACCCGACCTGCAAAGGACTTTCCTTTGTTTAGGGTGCCCCAAAGGTGAATTAGGGACTGCGGTGAAAAGCCATAACTTTTCAGTGGCAGTGGGGAAAGGAGGCACCAAGGCGTGCCGGTGGCTCATCTGCCAAGGAAGTGTATGAATCGCTTGAGCAGATCCAGGTCGAACGAGGTTCTCATTTCCTCATACATCAGTTTCAGGGCCTTGTAAGGAGGCAGGGGCCCCTTATAGGGCCGCTTCGTGGTGAGGGCGTCGTAGCAGTCCACAATATGGGCGACTCTTGCCAGGGGGTGGATCTCACGCCCTTTGAGCCCGAGGGGATAGCCCTGCCCATCGCTGTTTTCGTGATGCTGCAAAACGATTTCCAGAGCTCCTGCGGGGATGGCGCCCATTCCCTTGAGATGACGGTATCCGAGGCGGGGATGCTTGCGAATATGCGAGAATTCCTTTTCGGAAAGAGTGCCCGGCTTTTGGAGAATCCGCTTGTCAATCCAGATTTTTCCCAAATCGTGAAACAGGCTGCCCACGCCAAATTCGGCAATCTCCTCCTTCCCCCACTTCAGATAAGCACCAAATGCCATTCCCAGCAGGCAGACCTGAATGGAATGGGTGAACGTCGTGTAGTCCTTGGAAAAAATTCTGCAAAGACATGCCGGGGTCATCTCGTCTTTCTGGAGAAATGTCCCAACGATTTTCGCCCACTTGGAAGCATCCCCGATAACATGACCAATCCGGGGATCCCTGAAAACGCGTTCCACGAGGAACGCGGCATGGCGATAGATGAACTGTGTCTTCTGGTCCGTAGACACATGAGGAGAATTGATGCAGGACCGGGTGGTGTCCTCGAGGTAGCCGGCCAGTATCTTCAGGGAGGACTTGTGAACATATGCCACCGAAATCCCTTTTTCGGCAAAAAATTGGATGGTCTCGGCAGTGCAGGATTCGCCACTTTCAAGTAATCTGGCAAAGAGGAGTTCCTTCCTCAAGGTTCTATAGACTGGATAGTAGACTGGAAAAGTCACAACACTATTTGGAATAATATTCTTGAGATCGATGGGAAAGTAGTCTTCAAGCGATGTGCTCGGAATATCCAGACTGGACAAAGAGACAAACCTGCCGGGGTCGCTGAAGAAGCGTGCCGCTCGAGATGGAACCATTGGATGCCCGTTTGAAAAGAGATTCACACCGATACCGATCCTTCCACTGTACAGCAATAGACAAATCGGAAGGTCACCTCGGAAGGTTAATCTCTATCTTCTTGGATAGAAAACTCTGAACATGCTGGGGGAAGGTATGGATTTTGAGCTTGAGGTTCGGAATCAGGTATTTTTCAATAAATCCCTCGATAGTATGTCCTGAGACGTTGAGCAGCATAATATAGTCGTTGATGAAAGGATGTTTCAGAAACGCGTTGACCTCTCCCTGAAAGTATTCGTGGCAGGCATGAGCCAGATAGAGATACGCGATATTCCTCCTATGTTCCGGGGGTAGATCCGAAGGGGGTCGGTATCTGGGATAATGCTGAAAACGCACCGTCTCGCAGACCGAATCCGGGATATTCCATTCTCTGAGGAGCATGGCCCCTATGGTGGGAGAGTCGAGCATCTCGACAAAAAAAGCCAATTTCGGATTCTTTGCCTTGATGAGCAGGATGACGCTCTTGCCGATGTCGTGCAGAAGCGCGATGGTGCTCATGATGGAAGAACTCCTCTTGTCGCTGAGCTGGCATATTTCGAAAGCGAGATGGGAGGTGATGACCGAGTGATGGTGTATACCCATGAATTCCGGTGTATTGGGCATTACCTTACGCAGTCCGTCGGAGATAACGATCTGGTAGACCTGAAAGAAGCCCAGGTACATGATTGCGTACTGGAGATCGGAGACTTTCCGTTTAAGGTTGTAATATGAGGAGTTGATTGTTTTGAGGATCTCACTTACAAGCGACGGATCCTCCTTGGCGAGATCCTTCACCTCCTTGGCGGACGCGTTCTCGCCCAGAAGCATGCCCACCAGTCTGGTGGTGTAGACGGGAAGCCTGGGGACGCTCTTAATAATTGCAAAGAGCATGTCTGACTGTTCGTAATGCTTAGCGGCCTCCTGGAGTGACTCGTGGATGTAGGTCCTGTAATAATCGGCGATCTCCACAGCCCTTAAATGCCGGCGGCGCAGTTCATCTATGCGTGTTGCCGACAGATCATTCATT
>JAAYUJ010000395.1 GCA_012517775.1 Deltaproteobacteria bacterium | reverse complement strand
CCTTGAGAATGCGGCAGATGAGCTCATCCACCCGGGGGCAATCCCACCAACCCTCCATGTATGCCTCTCCAAGCCCCAGACTCCTTTCACGAATGACTCTGTCGTAAAACCGATCGTCCTTCACCTGGATGTCCCAAGGGTGAGGACCGTTCACCGTTACACCCGCCTTGAGAAGCAAGCTTTCCACAAAACGCCTGGATTGTGTCATGAGATCCCTCCGACTCATGTCAGCCAGTTTGGGTATAGACCCGGAGTCTTCATAACCTCGCCGCGCTTTCCGCCAGTCCATTGATGGGCGAAAGAGAAGTCGTCGGGATCACGTGGGGAGTAGCAAATCAGCGCAGCTTCATGGCGATTTTCATCAAATAAATTTATTATACGTCGGGAGAATCTGCAAGGGTAGTCGCAGGCGGTTGGGTCAGGGATTGGTGTATTGATGCTCAGAAGTCCAGAGCAAACGTACCTTCACTTGAGCCCGCAAATGAACAGGGAATCACTGATCATCTTCGTCCAGGGGCAGAATTTTTTCCGGAGTGATGATTGCGGATTCCTGCTCTTCAGTGGTCACATGCTTGGGGGCAATCCGCCTGCCCCTTTCGGAATGAGTCGAGAGCTTTGCTGACGTTTGAAAGAGCCGCTTCCGGGCGACTTCGCCACCTGTGAGGAACCGGTTGCTCGCCACTGCTCCTTTCCTGGTGTTAGAGCCGATCAGCAGAGCGAGTTGTCGGGCATCTTCAAATATGCTCTCCACCTGAAGCATGATCGTATCCAGCAGGTCTCTTGATCCGGTCTGTGTGCCAGCTTTTCGGGAAATCTGCTTCTTTGCCCTTTTCAGCTGCCTGCAGATCTCCTGCACCCCATGGGACTCCTTGTCGGAGAGGGTCGCAATGCTGCCGACAAGCCCGGCGGAATCCAACACGGTGGCTGCAATGCTCCGGTACTCGTCATGGGCTCTTTTGAGAGCCGCACAGGCGGCGTTGACATGCTCCACGGTGCCTTCTATCAATTGGGCCGTGCTTCGGGCTGCCTCCGCTGCCCGCACGGCGAGGATTCTCACCTCGTCCGCTACGACGGCAAATGCGCCGCCTGCAGCACCTGCACGGGCAGCCTCAATGGCTGCGTTCAGAGCGAGAAGGTTCGTTTGAAAAGCGATTGCATCAATGGTTTTGATGATCTTCTGCGTTTCTTCACCCGCCGTTGCAATGGCGTCCATGGAATTCCCAAGTTCCTGGAAGGACACGTCCGCACCGGCAACGATCCGGCCCGCTTCCTCCATGAGTGCATTGGCCTTCCCGGCATCCTCCGCACTCAGTCTGATCATGGCGGCCAATTCCATGAGGGATGATGACGCCTCCTCCAGTTGCATCGTCTCCTCACCAGCTGTGTCAATGCGTTCGCCCCATGACAATGTGAACTGTTCGCCGGTTCTCAGTATTTTCGAGGCATTCTCCCTGAGGCATTGGGCCAGAGAGCGAATGGGCGAAAAAACGTATCGCGTTACGAAGACGGCGCATAGAACGGTTAGAAAGAGCGCAACGAATGCGGCGATAAGCACGAGGGATCGGGATTTGTTCAGGGTGGATTGCAAATCGCCCTGCAGCGCCCCGATGGTGTCCCATGCACCGTTGTAGAGACCATGGGCCGACCTCGTGATACTCTCCTCGCTCCGCTCCATCTGAGACAAGCCGACCTCGCGCACTTCCCGCTCTGTTTCAACCCATGACCGGAGTGCCGCAAGATAGTGCCGCGCAGCATCATGAACTGTCTCCAGGCGTCGCCTGCTTTCGGGATCGTCATCGATTTTGCTCATTTTTTCGCAAAGTGTGATCACTCTTCCAATCTGATCCTCCGCTTTTCGCAGATCAGCCTGATCCCTTGTCATGACAGAGACGATCTGATGCAATTGCGCCAGCAGTGCTTCCTCTTTGACTTCTCTCCCATGGATCGCCGCGTCCAGAATTTTCAGGAGATCCTTGTCCCCTGCTTCTGATAGACTCAGCAAAGCCGCCTCCGCCTCAGCACCGGCCCGATTCACCTTCCTGGCAAAGTCCGGAAGACTTCGTTTCACCTGCCATCTTTTCTTGCTTTTCACCTCTTCGGTCCACGAGACAAACGCACTCCTGTACAAATGCAGGCTGTCCAAAGCCCTCGCGAGGGGAGTGCCTGCCATCTCAGGGTGATCCGACTCCCGAAGCGCCCCAATGATGACAGATAGACCATCTAAGTCATGGAGTACGGCTTCCAGCAACGTTTGCCTGTGCTCAGCCAAATATTCCATCTCCATCGATCGTAACCGGCGGATTGAAGTGTTCAGGGTCCGAATCAGTTCCACGGTGCTCTTTGCTCTTTCCAATCTGTCGCCCTTGCGTGATGAGAATTCCTCGGCCATCCGGACGAGCGCCGTCCCTCTGGCCTGGAGCGCCAAGGCTTCTTCCCTGCTCTTGAAAAGGATGGAATGATATTCCTCAAGAGCATGACGATATCCAGCACTGGCGGCATGCATTTCAGAAAGCCTGGTTCCCATTTCGGATTGTGTCATAAGGCTCAATTGCTGCATTCTCCCAAGATGGAGAGCCAAGTCTGCCAGTTTCTCCCCTGCTGTTTCACGAAGTTCCCCGGCAGGGGACAGCGGACTGCTCTTCCCCTTGAGAAGAGTCTCGAGGGTTGATCGCTCTGCGGAAGATGCGTGCCTCAGAACCTCAAGGCTCCCATGGAGGAATGCACCCACTTCACTTCTCATTGTGGCGATCAAGAAGCAGCATATTGCTCCGATGCCAACCACGGTCAGGGCAATAAAGGAAAATCCCAGTACCAGCCTGGTGCGAACATCCATCGCTTCCATCTCCCATGGGTGTTTGAAGATCCGGCAACTTCTCATTAAGCCCAGGTAACCATAGCCATGCAAATCGTGTTTTCCTACGCGACTCATTGGCGCAAAGAGTGTCTGGATTGGAATCCGGACCTACTCATTGAGAGAGGGTGAATCGTCCTCCTCATCAATGCGCTTCACTCATGCCGACTCTCAACACACCTGAGCCCTGTATTCGATCCTGTTTGAGCTGCAATAAGGCTTCGTTGGCCTGTTCCAGGGCAAACAACTGCACTTGGGGTCTGATGGGTATCTCGGAGGCCACCTTCAGCAGTTCGACTCCGTCCTGCCTTGTATTGGCTGTGACACTGTGCACGTTCTTCTCGTAAAAGAGATGCTTCTCGTAATCCATCTCGGGGATTGGGGTCATATAAATACCTGCCAGTGCGAGGGTCCCTCCTTTTCTCAGCCTTGACAGGGCCCGGGGAACCAGTCCCCCCGCAGGTGCGAAAATGATGGCACTGTCGGCCAGTTCCGGCATTTTGGAGTCATCAGCGCCAACCCAGGAGGCCCCCAGCTCCAATGCCAGCTTCTGGTGATCT
>JAAYUJ010000394.1 GCA_012517775.1 Deltaproteobacteria bacterium | reverse complement strand
TTCACCTGAAGGGGATTCACCGTCATGACCCGTTCGACGCCGCATCCCCGGACAACGCTCTCCAGACTGACCTTTGGCTTTACCTTCCCCTGAGGGGTGAGTTCCACGCCAGGGTGGGGCTGATGGCCGGTCATGGCAGTGGTGCCGTTGTCCAGGATGACCAGGAGGAAGCGATGGTCGTGGGAAACGGCATTGACGAGGCCGGTCATGCCACTATGGAAAAATGTGGAATCACCAATGAAGGCAACCACAGGTTTGTCTTGAACCTTGCTGAACCCCCCCGCCGTGGAGATGCCCGATCCCATGCAGATGAGAAAATCCGCCATGCGAAGGGGCGGCAGAATTCCCAGGGTGTAGCAGCCGATGTCGGTCGGGTAGACCCCATCGTCCCCGAAGACCTTTCTGACGGAATAGTAGGTTGCCCGGTGGGGGCACCCGGGACAAAGGTTGGGTGGACGCTGAGGGAGCTCCGGAGCGCTGAAGACCCTAGGGGGGGTGTAAGGAACATGAAAGAAGTTGCCCATGGCCTTCTTGACCTTGACCGCATCTAGCTCAAATGCGCGGGGAATGAGGTCCTTGCCTTTTCCCGCCACGTGGACGGGAAGCCCTGCTTCCTGGGCGACGACTTTGACCGCCTCCTCAAGGAACGGCTCCAATTCCTCCACAACCAGGACCTTTTCCAGCCCCTTCAGGAATTCCCTGATGGTTTCCTTTGGATGGGGGAACGTGAAGCCCAACTTGAGCACCCTGACCCGATCCTGAAGCCCCAGGTCCCGCACCGCATCGGCCACGTACAAACAGGATACCCCGCTGGTAATGATGCCCAGTTTGCCCTCTCCTTCAACTGAGTTGAAAGGACTCCGGTCAGCTTCCTCCTGGAGTCTTGACAGCTTGTCTAGGAGAGCGAGGCGAAGCTTGCGGCCCACTGCGGGAATGACCACCAGGTTGAACGGGTCCTTCTTGAATTCTCCCCTGGCCGTCTCAAGGGGAAGTGGCCCGTAAGAGACGGGTCCGCGACAGTGGTTGACACGGGTGGTCGTGCGAAGCATGCACGGGATGCGATATTTCTCGGAGAGCTCCAGTGCCGCGATGGTCATCTGCCTGGCTTCCTCGGGGGTTGACGGCTCCAGCATGGGAACGCTCCCCATCTTGGCGAAGTAGCGGTTGTCCTGCTCGTTCTGGCTCGAATGAAGGAACGGGTCGTCGGCAACCACAATCACCATGCCCGCTTTTACTCCCACGTAGGCGAGAGTCATGAAAGCATCTGCGGCCACATTAAGTCCCACGTGCTTCATGGAGCAAAGGCTTCTTACTCCGGAAACGGCCGCTGAGCAGGCCATCTCCAGGGAGACCTTCTCGTTGACGGAATATTCCACGTAGAGGCCGGCTTCCTGTGCAATCCCATAGAACCGGTCGATGATCTCGGATGAGGGTGTGCCGGGATAGGCTGCGACAAAGCGGACGTTTCCCTCCAAAGCCCCGCGGACTATGGCTTCATTGCCCAAGAGCAGACGCCTGCCTTCGCTTACGGGCAGCAGCAGTTCATGCATGGTTTCCTCCGTACGAAAAAGAGAGCCGAGCTCTGTCTTTGTCAATCGCGTTTCCGGAAAAGGGATTGCAGGTTTAAATCATGAATCAGGGAGGACTGCAAGGATTTCATGTTGACAGGCAACTGGGATTCCCATAGCGTTTTTTTGGTGGAAAACTGATCCATGAACACCTGATGATCTCTAATGTGGCAGCCTGCCAACAGTGATCTTTTCCTGCATTTCGCGGTGCCGGCCGTCGATGCTCGGCCCCGGACAGCAAAATAAGCAAGAGGAGAGAGGAGAATTGTCATGAAAATACTCTGTGTTCTACTTGTGCTGCTGATGTCAGGACCGCCGGCATTCGCCGATCAATTGATCGAAAGCTATATCGCACGCCTGAGCGCAAATGACCATTTCAATTCCAGCGGCAAACGACTCACTTCTCCCGCCATGATTATCCGCCAGGACCGCGCAAACTTTCATAAGTTCCATATCCGTGACTGGGAGGACGAAGACGATCACTTCTTCCAGGATGCGAACAAGCGCGAAATTCTGCAAAAGATGCTGGAGAGAGGATTCACGTCAGGGGATGTTTACCGCGCCATCGTCAATGGCGAGCCTTTGGTTCGTGTGGAAATCTATGGGGTGATGGGCCAGGCTTATGTCAATGTATTCATTCTCAGCGAGTAAGAAGGCTTTCCTGTTTCTGTTCGGGACCGGCCTTTTTGTCGCGTTGCTCTGCGGCAATACCCACTCCGCAGATGACGGAATCCAGAGGCTGCTGCTGGCCTACCCTGATCATCTGTGCGGAGCGGAAGGAAACACAATCCTGTGGTGCGATGGGGAGACCATGCCCTATGATGATGGAAAGGGCCCCAAAACCCATCGGCAGAAGCTGGAAGACGCGGACCTGCAGGAGCAAATGGAGCAGATCTATCCTCGAGGTACAGATTTCCCCGTGCCCCCCACCACCGATTTTGAACCGGGACGCATTCGCAATGAGCGTTTCTTTAAAAAGATGTATGGAGACAGTGCGGAAAGAGTGCGTAAGAATCTGGCTCCTGTCAACTGGCTGCCGGCTTCGGGCGGAAAGCGCCTCTACATGACGACGGTGAATCGGGTGAACGAACATCTGCAGGCGGTCTCCAATGAACTGGATCAATTGCCCGCTCCTCTCAAACGTTTTGTGGACAATCCCGCCGGCTCATTCAACTGGCGCGTCATTGCCCGCGAAAGAAGGCTCAGTCCCCACAGCTTCGGGATTGCCGTGGACATCAACGCGGCAAGCGGCGACTATTGGTTGTGGAATTCCGGAACAGAGCGGGAGCCGCGTACCTATCGTAACCGAGTACCCATCGAGATTGTCTGGATTTTCGAAAAGCACGGCTTTATCTGGGGAGGCAAATGGTATCATTTCGATACGCTGCACTTCGAATATCGCCCGGAGCTCCTGCTCGACGCAGGGAAGATCAATCCCTTCGACAAATAGGATCTGGAAACGACGCTCCTTTTGAGTTTCCCTTTCTCCCCGCAAAATGCCCGCTCTTCAATACCATCTTTTCTGTTGTCCTGCCTCCCCCCGTGGGATGCCGTCCTGCCATGACACTCCGCTGTGAAAAGCCTCTCGCTTCGATTAATGGAGGTCGTGATTCCATTTCCAACGATGGGATGTGGGGTAAGAAACCCGACCTGCAATCCAGCCTACCCTAAACATCCATGGCTCGTCGCACATTCGCCTGAAATCATCCGTTCTATTCGTACACGGTGTATTCACGTCAATGTGCGATGAACCGCTGTTTTCTGAGTGCGTGTTCGCCGTGTTTCAAAAGGGGCATGGAATCATCGCCTCCACTTAACATAAGATTCCTCTTTTTCCCTGATTTCAAGCAATCCGACCAGCTGATTGAATGCCTCAAAGTCGAACATGCGATTTTCAAAACCTTTCAGAGTACCGGTTCTTCTCAGGCTCTCAAAGAAGTCTGTCACCGCCTTTGCGATGACGTATGTATTCGCTGTTGGATAGGCGACGGCGGCGTACCCGAGATCCTCCAGTTCCTTGGCCGTCATGAGAGGGGTCCTGCCACCCGGAACCATATTGGCCATGTTTGGAGCGTTAACCTCCGAAATTACCCTTCTCATTTGCCCAGTGTTCTCCACCGCTTCCACAAAAATCACGTCCGCTCCCGTTTCCCTGTAGAAAACAGCCCGCTCGATAGCGTCATCAATGCCATGGACTGCAAGTGCATCCGTTCGTGCCATGATGATCAAATCTTCATCTTGGCGGACATCCAGGGCGGCTTTCAGTTTCGCGACCATTTCTTCTACGGGTATGACCTGTTTTCCGGCCATGTGACCGCAACGTTTGGGCGAAACCTGGTCTTCGATGAAAAGCCCTGCCACCCCCGCCTTTTCGAATTGCCTGACAGTTCTCGCCACATTGGTCACATTACCATGCCCGGTATCTCCGTCAGCAAGAACAGGAACATCCACGGCATCGACAATACGCCAGGCACAGTCAACCATTTCGGCGAGACTGAGCAGGTCCACATCGGGTTTTGCAAGCAGGGATGCGCTGTTTGCATATCCTGCAGTGAATATGGCCTTGAATCCGGCCTTTTCAGCTATTTTAGCGCACAATGCATCATGGGCTACAGGAATCATGAGAATCTCCGGGTCCTCGATCAACTGTCGAAGCCTTTTGGTTTTCTTCATCTGTTCCTCCTCTCTCGGGCCATTGCGGGTATTCCGGAGAACGATCATGACAGCGTCGCAACCGTTTGAACATGGAGATGCGCTTGCGCGACAAAACGGCGGCCATCGGGATGATTACTTCCTCGGTGGGAAGGGAGTGTCATCATTGGGAGGGTACATTGAAATTACTTCCGAATCTCTTCTGGACCAGCAGCTCACCAGTGGTGTCCCGTACTTCCCATAGCTTTTGATGGCCCGGGCCGCTTGCACTTCGCGGTATCTTGAGAATCTGGTAGGGATTGGAAATAACCTCTGAGGTGGGCGCCGTGGGTTCCCTAAGGGCAACAACGAGGCAAACTTTTTCGGGCGTTGTCCTGATTTCGTTCACCTTCACGCGGTAACCGCTTCGCCCCTTTGGCCCTGCATAAACAACTGCAACGAGCCATTGCTGGTAATCCACCCCCTCGATCCATCCAACAGTCTCCGGACCATCCAGCCACTTGATGAAGGTCCGCGCTTCAGAAGCGTCGCAGGCGATGAGGAGCATAGGCCCAGCCAGTTTTCCCGTCGTCGCCTCTCCCTGAACCAAGGCGATGAACGGGATACACTCCCCTTCCGGAGATCCAGGCCCATCAGTCGCGTTCGCCTTGCCACCCACTGAAATAACAAGGAAAATAGCTGCAAGGGTCAAGCTGCACAGTATCAGGCGAAGCGAATTCTCTGCAGGAATGGTGGATTGCCTCTTGAACATCCTCAGCTTTCCGATGTCGTGACCCGACCCCTGATGGCGGAACAGTTACTTGTTCCAAGCCCAGCCGAGATATTTCGGGCTTTGGGAACAGCGCCGCTTGATGACCCTGAGCTTGTAGTCTCCAGTCTCAGCGGGCTTGAAATCGATTATTTCGTATGTATTGTCCCAGCTGGTTGACGCGGCGACCACCTCATCGGTCGGACTGAGGATCTGGAGATCCAGGTCCGCGCACGGCTGATAGGCATAGGAAGCATATGTGGGATCAGTGTCCCAGACAATGGCTGCACGCGTCCGTCGACCGGCTTCAAGGGGCATCGTCGCTATAACCAGGGGGGTTGCCGTGTCGCAATTGTAAGTCCGGGCACCCCATTTGCCATTGGGGCCTTTAGCTGCCAGCGAATCAGCCCTCCTGAGGTCTACACCGCCGGCGCCGTCTTTTTCACTCAACCGTGCAGCGCCTTCTATGTTGTGTCTTGCCGTAACCATCAATATTGCCTTGATGGCCTCGGGCCACGAGGCAAGGCGAGCATTGCGCCTGATCAGCAGGGCGGCGGCACCTGTCACGACAGGTGCGGCGTAACTGGTCCCGGACCCGATCGACCCAGTCCAGGGTGCATCGTCCGTGGTGCTGCGGATGTTCGTGCCTGGCGCTGCCAGCTCGGGTTTTTCCCGGTCACCGTGGATGGATGCGGGATCACGCCAACTGGAGCAGCTATTCATGGCATCGTCCTTCCATGCTGCAGTGTTCCTGTCGTTGAAGTTGCCTACTGTGATCACATTGTATGCGAGTCCCGGGCTTGTCACATTGCTGGTGTAGTTGCAGGGAGGAGCCTCGTTTCCGGCCGATTTGACGACGCTGCGACGGTTATTGATCACAATACTGTCATAAAAGCGGTCGTTCACCCCCGGCACGAGGTTGATGTTCTCTCCCCAGCTGAGATTCAGCGCCCTTGCCCCCCAGTTGACCGCTCTGGTTGCAGCGGCGTTGAGCTCTGAGGTAAAGCCGTCACAGGACCCCCCTGTCCAGAGGATGGCACCGAAGGCAATGCCGCGGTATGTCGCATGAGTGCTGCGAATAATTCCAGCCACTCCCGTACTGTGGCTGCTGGTGCAAACGTTGTTCGAATCCTGAACCACACCGGCCAGATTCGGGTTGGCAGTGGTGACCCGTCCACCTTGTGCTTCGATCTGGGCCACCCGCACTCCGGTGCCCGTGATTCCGCGTTGGTGCACCTCGCGAGCGTAAGTGGCGGCCCTCACAATGTTGAGCTCAGGCTTGTTGATGCGGTCGAGGTAAACCATATCCACATCGGCCCACTCTGCCACTCTGTACATATTCATCTTCGACAATCTTGCACTGATCACCGGCGCATGCTCAGCAGCCACTGCATTGGCATCAAGCTTCTTCACCCTGTTCGTCAGCGGCGTCAGGAGTGTACGAACCGCTTCGGCACGGCGTGAATCTACCTCAGCAAAGAGAGCCCGCGTGGTTTTCTCCCCTTCAGTCGTATCCGTCTCAATCAGTTCCGGTTTCACCAACCCTTCGATTCCCCCGGCAGCGGCCGGCTCTTTTGCCCATACAAGCACGTCAAGCTGCTCATTTTCCGGAGCGTTCTTCAGATACTCGAAGATTTCGGGTTCGAACCTGCCGTATCGAGCCCGAAAAGCGGCCTGTTCGGCACTTGCCAGCCCCTCTGGATCAAGAACATGGCCATCTGCGTCCATGGTCACTCCATAGACCGCCCCATTCTCCGTATCCATGGCCTTAAACGCAAAAGCGGTTCTGTTTTGGATTGGGTAGATTGCGGTTGCACGGTTGACGATCCTCAACCTTGCGACAGGCACTCGATTCTCCTGTGAGATGGCCTCCAGTGCCATGGGTACCATAGCTTCCAGAGCAACCTCCGCCGAAATGTTGAAGGATTCTTCAGCTGCGGGGAGTTGGGTCGCCAAGAAGCAAGTTGCCACCATGAAACCCGCCCATACCCGAAGGATTGACGCATGTAACGCTCGCATAAATAGCTCCTGAGGCTGCGCACACAATATGCTTGATTTGCACGGGAATTGAAACGGCCTCGAACAAATGCTCAGTCGGCCGAGGAGTCTTATTCCTCCCAACGGCGGTATTGCTCCGGTGGCTTTCCGAGGACATCGAGAAGCACCGGTTCTTTTAAGTGCTTCTGGACGTCGACCGCCTCGAGCACAAGGTTGAACTTCCAATCATCGCCAAAATCATACGTGAAGGTCATCATCCCCCCGTTGCAGAGTCCCGTCTCGCCGACCGCCAGCTCATCGGTCCTGGGAAGGTCCTTCATGTATGGATGATTCACTTCCATCAGAGACCCAAAACGGTTCCTGTAGGTGAACTGATAGAGGTGGTCGAAATCGAAATCGACCGCATGGAGAATGGTCGACGCCAATTCGTCGAGGGTGCAGCTTCCCGGAATGGCAATGCGAAAACGCATTCCCTCAAACGCTATTCTGAAGATGTGCACCCCTTCCTGAAAGCCTGCTTCGGATACGGACAGGTTGTTTTTCCAGGCGGGGAAACAGGGTTGGAATACGGGCTGGAGTGAACCGAACGGGATCGCTCCTTCTTCCTCCCATTGGTACATTCTGCTGACATCATGAGAAAAATAGCTGGTAAGGAGAGCCAACAACCCGTCGCCGAATGGAGTGCGGAACACTCGTTCGACAGGCCAGCGTTTGCGCTCTCCCGGTGGAGCCAGCTGAACCGTGATCAGACCGAACAGTTCCAAAAGGGCCAGGCTGTGCCAGCCCATGCCGTAAGTTATAGAGCAGCCGACCATATCTTCTCTTTCCGCCTGTATGCCCTCGTCGGGAATCATGCCGAAAAGCTCACCCCATTCCCGGAAGTTCTGACGGATAACGGAGCGAAACCCCGCGGGCTCCCCGATGATATCCGGCACGGCCCGAAGCAGCCAAGTCTCCAGGAGGGTGAAATATTGTTCGGTGGGATTGAGGCTCCTGTAGGATCGATATGTCGTCTCATCCACCCGCAGGAGAAGCTTTTTGCCCTTACTCGCGACAACCCCCAGGCCGGAAGCTCGCAGCAAAAGATAGAGTCCCCTGATGTGCGGGTAGGATTTCATGACGGGACGTTTGAGGTCCAGATCCAGGGGACGGGTCAGGCGTGCATTGATCTCCGGCAGAATACGGACGGTCGGTTGTTGTGAGTCACCGACCGGCACATCTTTCTCCATGATGAAATCCAGCAGGACTTTGAAGTCTCGTAGAATGGCCCCCGGGCTGTCCTCCCCGAAAACCGTCTCTTTGAACATTTGCATTTTCTGAGGGGAGAGTCCGCACTTCCTTTCCTTGCGTGACATTTGCGACATCGCCACTGCTCCTTCTCCGAAGATCAACTCCCATGATTGTGATCCCACGGCATTCATCCATATAATGCTTACCCCCGCCGGTCCACAAAGGCCGCGACTTTGCCGTTTTCCCTCCTGAGGGACCCCTTCTCCACCAGCTTCACCCGCGGCGTGATCCCGATGAAATTCGTGATCTTTTGGCCCATGATCTCCAGGAGAGTGCGCTGTTCGCGCATCTTGTCATGAAAGAAGCGCTCCGTCACCTCTACCCAGATCTCCAGGTGGTCCCGGTGCCGTTCCCGTGTCGCAACGAGCTGGTAGACGGGACGCTCTCCGCCGATCTGTTCGAGGATATCCCCTATGCGATTGGGGATGATATTGATCCCCTTGATCACCACAACATCATCGCAGCGCCCCCGAATGCGGCTGATGCGGTTCTGTGTTCTCCCACACGGGCACGGATCGGGTAGAATGCGGCACAGATCCCCCGTTCGGTAGCGAATAACGGGAAAGGCTTCCTTGGTGAGGGTGGTGATGACCAATTCCCCTTCCTGGCCGGGTTCAAGATTTTTTCCCGTTTCCGGGTCGATGACCTCCGCCAGGAAATGATCTTCCTGAAGGTGCATGCCGTTCTGCTCCAGGCACTCCCCAGCAACTCCCGGTCCCATGATCTCACTGATTCCATAATTGTCGGTGACCTTGACGAAAAGGCGCTCCTCTACCTCCCGGCGCATCGCATCCGTCCAGGGCTCGCCGGCACAGATGACGTACTTGAGGGAAAGCTGCTTGGGGTCGATTCCCATGTCTTCAATGCGATCGGCAATGACGAGGGCATAGGAAGGGGTAGAACAGAGAACGGTGGTGCGGAAGTCCTGCATGATCTTTATCTGTCTTTCGGTTCTCCCCACAGATGTTGGAAGCACTGACGCCCCGATCCGCTCCGCCCCGTAGTGGATGCCCAAACCTCCCGTGAGGAGTCCGTATGCGAATGTCACCTGGATCACGTCGTCCTGGGTAACCCCGCCCGCGCTCAAAATGCGGGCCACGATGGTACTCCAGATCCTCAGATCCTGGCGCGTATAACCCACCACTCTGGGGTTGGCCATGGTCCCGGAAGACGAGTGAACCCGCACTACTTCTCGCAGAGGCACGGCAAACATGTCGTATGGGTAGCTTTCGCTAACATCCCGGCTGGTGGTGAACGGAAGACGCCGGATGTCCGTGAGCTCCGTCAGATCGTCCTCAGGTCGGAAATCCAGAGACTTGAAGCGATTTCTATAGAAGGAAACGTTTCGGTACACCCTGTTGAGTGTCGCCTGAAGCCGCTCGAGCTGAAGCTGCTCAAGCTCGTCCCGAGACATGCATTCGTTGTCCTTTTCCCAGATGGGCATGGAGAAGTCCTTTCCTGTGCGGCGATTGTGTCACGAGCCCATTGGATTTCAGGGGAACGGCATCCCTCACGCATCCCAGATCTGACGGGCACCTTTACCCAGATATGCCCTCTGAACCTCTCTGTGATTGAGTAGCGTGGCTCCATCCCCCTGCAGAACAAGCTTTCCTGTTTCCAGCACGTATCCCCTGTCGGCAATCTGCAGGGCGGCCCTGGCATTCTGCTCGATCAGGAGAATCGTGCGTCCCTCCCGTCTCAATTCCTGAACAATACGAAAAATTTCCTTGACCACCAGAGGAGCGAGGCCCATAGAGGGTTCATCCAGGACAATCAACTGAGGTCTCGACATGAGTGCCCTGCTGATGGCGAGCATCTGCTGCTCCCCTCCGCTCAAAGTCCCGGCCAGTTGCTGACTCCGCTCCCTGAGAATCGGGAAGCGTTCATACATCCTTTCCATGTCCGACTCAACCTGCCGACCGTTGCGACGATGAATGAATGCCCCCATCTCGAGATTTGCCTCAACAGTCATGGTTGAAAAAATCTGGCGACCTTCAGGCACCAGGGCGATTCCCCGGCGCACAATCTCTTCGGGTCCAATCCCCTGGATAGACTCCCCCTGAAATTCGATTATTCCCTTGTTCGGCTTCATGAGCCCGCAGATCGTATTGACCAGTGTGCTCTTGCCCGCTCCATTCGCACCGATGAGGGCGACCATTTCCGCCGGACGCACGTGCAGTGAGACCCCTTTCAGGGCGTGAATGCTCCCATAGTAAGTGTGAACGCTCTTCACTTTCAGCACGGGGTCAGCCCTCCCCGAGGTATGCCTCGATTACGGCCGGGTGGTCCTTGATTTCGTCGGGAGTTCCCGTTGCAAGATGTTCTCCGTAGTGGATGACCAGGACGCGATGGGAAATTTCCATGACCAGGTTCATATCGTGCTCAACGAGAGCAACGGTTGTCCCGGTTTCACTGATCCGCCGGATCAGATCGCCCAGTTCTTCCGTTTCCCGCATGTTGAGTCCGCCAGCAGGTTCGTCCAGAAGAACCAGACTGGGTTCGGTGGCGAGGGCACGGGCGATCTCGAGTATCTTCTGTTTCCCAAGGGGAAGGGCTCCCGCCGGGAGCTCCGCCTCATCCGCAAGGCCCACAAAGTCCAGGTAATACATGGCCTCCTGCGCAATTCTCCGCTCTTCACGGCGCATGCTGGGAAACCTCAGACCGGTGGCCCAGAAACCGCTGCGAGTTCGCGGATGCCGGCCGAGCATGACATTTTCGAATACGGTCATGGATTTGAAAAGGGCCACGTGCTGAAAGGTTCTGGAAATACCGAGTTCCGCGATGCGATGTGGCAGGAGACCTCCGATGGGCCGGCCGCGAAAGAGGATTTCACCTGAGGTGGGGCTCAGGAGCCCACTGACACAATGAAAGAGGGTGGTCTTGCCCGCCCCGTTGGGCCCGATCACCGCCTGGATGATGCCGGATGGAATGCCATAGCTGATGCCCCTGAGAGCTGTGACTCCCCCGAACTGCATTTGCACTTCGCGAAGCTCGAGGATGGGGACAGCGGGACTCTTTGAAATTTCTTCCATCAGTTTCAGCCAATCGAATGGATCTACTCAGATGCTTCGAGCGGCGGCTCTACGGGGGACCAGAGAAACCAGCCCCTTCGGAAGAAAAAGGGCCACCAGAAGAAGGATTGCACCATACACCAGGACTTCGAAGTCCGCGAACACATGGAGCCACTCGTTTCCCACGAATGTCATGAGTACGGTTCCAAGAAGCGCTCCCCATAGACTCTGCATCCCTCCCACCATGACCATCAAAATGAAGCGGATCGACCACATGAGGTTGAAAGAGCTGGGGTTGAGACAGGTGACATAATGGGTGTAAAAACTTCCGGCAAGGGAAGCCAAAACGGCACTGAGCACAAACACCTGTACCTTGTAACGGGCGGTGGGAACGCCCATGGCTTCGGCCGCCGACTCTTCCTCGTGGATGGCCCTGAGAGCGCGGCCCACGCGGGAGTGAAGAATGTGGAAGCAGAAGAGAAGCACCAGGAAAACCACGGTCCAGACAAGATAGTACCAGCCAAGTTCACTCTTGAGCTTTAACCCCACAACCTGCAGACCGGGTATATCCACCATTCCCGAGGGCCCGCCCGTCCACGCCACTTCCTCACTCAGAACGATGTGGACGATGACCCCGAATCCCAGGGTGGCCATGGCCAGATAGTGTCCCTTGAGACGCAGGGCGGGAATGCCGACCACCCAGGCTACAAGGGCGGCCAGAAGGGCACCTGCGGGCATTGCCGCCCATGGATTCAAACCAAAGCGGGCCGTGAGAATTCCCGACGTATACGCTCCAATTCCGAAAAAAGCCGCCTGAGCCATGGAGATCTGGCCGGCGTATCCCATGAGCAGGCTTATTCCCAGGCATACAATGGTGAAGATGCCCGCAAAAACCATGACGTCCACATAGTGGGATATCGCCTTGACGGGTTGGACCACCCACGGGAAAAATCCAATGAATAATGCTGTTATGACAAAAATCCGCCAGTCTCTTGGTGTCATCTGCCCATTCTTGTAGGTTGTATTAGAATTTTTTGAGCTTTGCCGCTTCCCTGCTGCCGAAAAGGCCCTCCGGTTTGAAGAAAAGCGCCAGGAGAAGGAGAACCAGTGCCACGGCATCCTTGTAACCGGACGAAAGATAGCCTGCACAGAAGGACTCGGCGAGGCCGAGGACCATGCCAGCCACAAGGGCGCCAAAAAACTGACCCAAGCCGCCCAGCACCGCCGCTCCGAAACCTTTGAGGCCAAGCAGCGCCCCCCGGTCATATTCCATGAGGGATATCGGAGTGATGCTCACTCCCGCTGCCGCACCGATTGCGGCGCTGAGAGTGAAAGAAAGCAGGATCATCTGGCGGACGGGAATACCTACCATGCGGGCGGCACTGGGGTTGTCCGCCGATGCCAGCATGGCTTTCCCATATGCGGATCGCCGGAAAAAGAAAGTCAGGCAAATCACCACCAGGGCACTCACCGCAAAGATCCAGATGGCCTGGCGCTGAACCGCCGCCCCGGCAATGATGAAGGGGCGACCGGATGAGAACGCCGGGAGACTGTACGGATTCTTGCCCCACCAGAACATGGCGGAGCCTTTGAGCAAAATGGATACGGCAATGGTGATGATGATCAGGGAGAGGACGGTGGAGCTGCGGGCCCTCCTTATGACCAACCGCTCCATGGCAAACCCCACGCAACCCGTGACAATCACGGCTGCGAAGAACGCTGCCGAAACAGGGAGCTGGATCGTCTGTGTAAAGAAGACGGCAAAAAGGCCGCCCAGCATGACGAACTCGCCTTGGGCGAAATTGATGATCTCGGTGACGTTGTAGATGATGTTGTAACCGATGGCCACCAGAGCATATATCACGCCGATCGTAAGCCCGCTGATTGTGTATTGCAGCAGAGCAGCGCCAAAGGTGAAACTGTCCACGGCGATCGAGGCTTCCTCCCTTTCCCTTCTTCCATGTTCCCTTTATTAGAGCACAGAACCCCTATACCCCAAGTCTTAAAGGGATTTCAATCCCCGTTAATGACCGGCAGGTTGACCCATGACAAAGGCCATGCCTTCGATTTCTTGCGGAATGCTTCAAGGCGGGCAGAATCGCGGGTCCCTCGACGTCAGGTTTCGAATATCTGATGCCGACCATTTGTGATGAGCGTCCAGTGAATCTGCTCAGTACGATGGGAGTGATACAACGGCTTCAAATCGGTGCAAAAGGCCACTTTCGAAGGGTTGGCAAAGGCGGAACGTCTCCGGCCAAATGTAAACAGCTCCCATCCTTTCCCAATATGCAGATCTGGATTCCAATCCCGCCACTTCTTGCTCTATGGTGTGGGACATGGAAACCCGAGCTACACAGCTGTCGCTGCCTGGATTCGCCTATTGAGGAGTGACCAGATCTCCACTCAGTCGGGCAGAAGTCATTCCGCGATTGCTCAATGATCAGGTGCAGGCCCGGTCGAGGCTTGAAACCGTGAATTTGCGCTTTCGCAGGCATGCTAGCGGCCTAAGTCGCAGGCCGGCAACTCATCAGTAAGCAAAGGCTGTCGGGATTGGAATCCAGACACCTTATTGAGAAAGCACTCTGGCGATGCATGCGAGAACGGATATCCACTCTTCCAGACCTGAACTTATCGAGCTCCACCTAATCCCTCTGCTCAACTGAGTGAGAATACTGCCGGTCTGAAATTCCTGTTTCGATGCTACGGTGCTATGGCCCAGTCCCCGTTCTTCACCACGACCATCTCCAGATCGTCCTTGCTCAGACCGCAGTGATCCTGGGCGGAGAAGTTGAAAATCCCGTGCTGTCCCACAAAACCCTTGGTATTTTCGATGAAGTCTCGAATCTTGGCCGGGTCCGGGCCCACTGCCTTGAGGGCGGCCATAGCCAGGTGCATGGAATCCCAGCCATGCCCACCAAAAGAGGAGACGGGCTCTTTGAAACGCTCCTCATAGGCCTTGGTGTATTCCATGATGACTTTCTTCTGAGGCTGACCTTCAGGAAGAAGCGGACCGATGTTGACTCGTGCGAGGGGAAGCAGGACACTTTCAGCCCCCTTCCCGGCAAGCTGGATATTCTTCCGGTTACCAAACCCGTGACTCTGGTACAAGGGGATAGAATCCATTCCCAGATCACGCCAGTTCTTCACGGCCAGGATCTGGGTAGGTCCCGTAGACCAGTTCACGATGGCCTGGGGTTGAGTCGTGCGGATTTTGGTCAGCTGCGCGGAGAGGTCCGTATCCTGGGGACCGTAGCGCTCATCGGCCACCACGGTGATTCCCTGCTCAGAGGCGAGTCGAAGGAGTTCTTCACGCCCGCTGGCCCCAAAACCATCGGAAACCGTCATGATGGCGATTTTCTGGATACCCTGTTTTTTCATGTAGTCGAACATCTTTCCCACAACGTGGCTGTCGGAGCCTGCCACTTTGAAGATCCACTTCCGGTTCTCAATAGGGGTGACGATCTTGTAGCTCGCGGCACAGGAGATGAGAGGGACTTGCGCTTCCTCGGCCACTCCGACAACTGCCAGGCTTGTTCCGCTGGTGCTCGGCCCGATGATGACCGGGACTTCTTTGGTCAGCTTCTTTACTGCGAGGTTCGCCTTGGTGGGATCGGTCTCGTCATCCAGGATAATCAGCTCGATGGGGTGCCCGTTGATGCCACCCTGTTTGTTGATTTCATCCCGAATCATCTCTGC
>JAAYUJ010000393.1 GCA_012517775.1 Deltaproteobacteria bacterium | reverse complement strand
TGGCGGTTCTAAATTGCCCAAAGCATCCAAAGGGTCTTGGAACTGGGTCTCAACTTGCCATCTTACCCCCAAACCTCATGCTCCACGAGATCAATACACGCCTGCCCCATCCCTTGGCCCTGCTTCAGCGGGAATTGCTGACGTGTTGTTGTTGTAAGCTAAAAGGTACTATTGTGTCACAAGAAGATTCCATGACCAAACATGCTGATCACTCTCTTCCACAAATCAGACATATAGAAATTCCCTTTTCCAACTTGCCTGTTACCATGAACTCAGGTATTTACTCACCTGACTCTCACGGACATGCTCGGCCATTTCCTCTTCCGTTGCAATCACAAGGATTGATTTAGGATGGCTTTCGATGTCAGGATTGTTAATTCTTTTCTCGCCGCGGCGATGCATGTCATCAAAACCATGGCGAGGATGGAATCAGAACCAGGCAAACCTTTTCTAAAAAAGGACGATCTAGCTCTGGGCGACGTCTCCGCGGTGATCGACATCTCTGGAGCAGCCGAGGGGAGTATGGCCCTTTCCTTTGAAGAGGAATGCATCAAAGCCATTGTCTCCAATCTTTTCGGTGAACCGGTCAAGGAAATCAACAACGATGTCAGGGACGCCGTAGGGGAGTTGACCAATGTCATCTGCGGAGATGCCCGGAGGCGTATTGCGGAAAAGGATATCGTTCTTCAGGCTGGAATCCCCACGATTGTCGCAGGCAAGGACCACATCATCTCACATCCTTATGACGGCCCCCGTCTGGCCATTCGCTTCACCACATCCTCAGGCCGGTTCGCCGTGGAGATTACCTTCCGGAATAAAGCATGATCTCTAGCGTTCTTCTCTTTCCATACCGGCGAGCACCTCAAAGTAGTCCTGGATGAATCTGCCCGAAACCACGTGGGGCAATGAGAAGAGGAGGCTTTTCCCTTCGAGGAAAGAACCGTTGAGGCCAAGAAACAGCCTTCTCGATATATCGTAGAGCTCCCTGCCGACCTGGTTCAGCGGGAAGGAGGGGGCCGATACCTCTTCTCCGGATTCACCGGTTCCCTCGGAGAGTCGCGTGACGCAGGTCTGCTCCGCCATCCCAAAAACCCTGCAGCGGATGGGCCTCTGGTCGAAGAGGACGCATTTTCCTTCGAAACTGAGAGGACATCGAAAGCGCACTGTTGAGACATCAGCCACCCTTGGAGTATTCTCCTCCGCCGCAAGCAAAGTGGATACCGGTACCACGAGATCCTCTTCCCCGCCTGTGCGAGCCTGCAGCACCCTGCCCATGATTCTGGCCTGCTCGATGGCCCGGAGCCTCAACTCCCTCGAAAGCTCCCTGTTCATGTGATGATAGAGGTAGATTGCCTCCACAAACTGGATGTTGAAGGGTTCGTAGCAGCACTGGTCCGTATCTCTGCCGCAACGCCCCAGATCCGGACAGAGAGCCATGGAAGCCTTGAAAGCCAGGTCCGCAGCTTGAGACAAGTTCTCGTATTCCGCGAAGAAGGGATCGAGGTTTACGGGGTGCTCCCCTTCCAGAGACGGCTCGCGAACGGTCAAACGCCCTTCTTTCTTTCCATATTTTCTCAGGAATCTCCACTGGTTGAAGCTTGTAGGGTGTGAACGGATCTTCTGGAGCTTCTCTTCTGTAAGCTTCGGTCCGAATCCTCTTCTCAGGAGATAGGACCTTACAAAGGTCCCGGTCCTTCCAATTCCAAGCCTGCAATGGATGAGGACCTTCCTGTTCAGATAGATGGTTTCATCCAGCCACGCAAGGGCCTGTTCCACGGGTTCCATTTCGGGGGCTTCGTCGTCGGCAATGGGGAGATAGCGTACCTCGAAACCGTAATCCTTCTCGATTTGGTGGAGGTCGCAGTATTCGCCGCAGAGGTTCACTATGGCATCGATCCCCTGTTGTTTGATGCTTTCGAGCTCTTCATAAGACGTCGGCGCATGCCCCACAGCGAGTTGAGTGGTAATCCAGGTCATTGGGTAAATGAGAGGTTCACCCCCTGATTCCCCGCCGATTCCGCCCCCAGCCGAAGCTGCCCGTGATGCTTTCCTGCGGGCCCGGGAATCATTGTTTTTCGCCTCGAAGTCCGCGACCATCGCGTCCACCTGATCCACACTGGTGAGGCTCATGTCCAACAGGCGCGTCACCGACAGCAGTCTCCCCATAGCATCCAGTTTGTCCTGACAGTCCTTAAGTGTAATCCGGTTGATCGAGGCATAAACGGAATCTCTTTCCAACTGGACCACAAAGCCTTCTTTTTCCAATACCTCTTTGATGAACAGGGCTCTCAGGGAACGTCCTTCCGCGGATCCTCCACCTCCTTCGAAGCGCATGGATATGTAGTTCTCTCTCTGAACTCCGCCGCAGAGTGTATCCACAACGGTGAAATGAAACCCGAATTTCACGTTCAGGTTCAGATAATCCTGGGAAACCAGAGCAAAACTCGCCAGGAGCTGAGAGTCGACGCTCACAATTCCTTCCCCGCTGGTCATACGGTCCAGACTTCCCCAGTCCAGATGAACCAGCCCCGATTCCCACGTATCCCACGAGTCGGTCATACCTTGCCAGAGTGCCTGAAAGGGAACACTCCTGATCTCTTCCGGAGTAATCTCCTTGCGAAAGGCGCTCCCCGCTGCAAAGCCGTCTCCCAGGTCAAGGGCATACAAGACGAGGGGAATGTCGCAAGAGAGCCTTTTCGCCTCCCGAATTCGCCTTTTACCGGCCTCCCCGAGGGAGAACATTTCCGCAACCGCCTTTTCGTGGACGAATCGAAGAACATCGTGAACAGTTCTGCAGTTTTCAGGAAGGAAGTCCGGGGCATCGGGATTGGTGAGACTCAGACGCGAAACATGCTCCAGTATCCTCCTCAGGCGCACGGTGAATGGAGTCTCCTCTTTTGCACCAGGTCGTCTCCCCTTGCCCGTCAATGCGAGAAGGTCCTCGGCAACACCCTCCAGGACTCGCTGTCTGTCTGCGTCCACGGTGACCATATCCCCGGTGTGTAAGACTTCCGTTGCAATACGGGTATTCACCAGGGCCGGAATTCCCCATTCCCTGGCCACAGAAGCCAGATGCCCGGCCACAGAACCGGTATCGGTCACTACGGCCTTCAACCTGCTGAGAACCTGAACAATCCTGGGTGACGTCGTCGGCGCAACCAGAACACATCCCTCGGGTACATCCTTCAGTTCGGCAAGGCTGAGAATTTTGAAGACAGGGCCGGCACCGACACCGGAAGAAGCCCGTTCTCCAGCCCCAAACAATACAGCATTGGTCACGGTGGACGCATCGATGTCCAGTGACTCGTCATGGGGAGATTCGATACCAAGGGGCCGCGCCTGGAGCAGATAGAGCCTGCCGTCTTGATCCTGGCACCATTCCACATCCAGGGGATGTCCGAAGAAGGATTCGAGATCGAGGCCCCATCGGGCAAGCTGCAGTGCGACGCCCGTGTTTACCGGGAGTCCTTCCTCTTCTGAAATGCCCTCCCCCCCCCGAGATTCTCCCTTTGGTCCGCAACCTTTTCCAGGGCCGCTCAGTTTACAGACCGCGTGAATGGCGTTCGGTTCCTTCTTGGATACTTCAATGACGTCAGGAGCCGTCGCACCGCCCACCAGCGACTCCCCGAGCCCTCTGATTGCGTAGATGATGACGCGGTCGCTGTTGGATATCACGGGATCAGCGGTGTATATGATGCCGCTGGCCCTGGCGTCTACCATGCCAAGCACCAGCACCGCCATTGGAGTTTCCTGGTCCAGCAGGCCGCTGTGGATCCGGTAAGAAAGGGCCGACGAGGAGTATTTGCTGGCAATGACCTCTTTGTACGCTGCGGGAATGTCCTCTTTTGCAACGGCCAGGACGGACTTGTAGATGCCCGCAAAAGACACGGAGGAGTCTTCCGCAGCAGCACTGCTGCGAACCGCGCAAAGCTCTCCGCCGAAGACCCGGGAATACGCATCCAGCAGGGCAGCTTCCAGTTCCGGGGGGACCGGGGATTGCCGGAAAAGCTCTGTGATCTCTCTTGAAGCGGCATCAACGGATGCAATGGATCTGGCATCTAGGTTGGCCAGCACAGTATCGATTTTTCGCCTGAGGCCGTTGGCCTCGATAAAAAGCTGGAAGGCTCCCGAAGCGACGGCAAATCCCTTTGGCACGGGAAGACCCAGTTCCCTCAGAATCACTCCGAGATTCCTGGCCTTTCCTCCCACGGTCATATCCGATGCCGAAAAAACCTCATCAAGCATGAGCACGTAAGGTGGTCCTGTTTCGACCGACTCAACCGTGAGAAACCTGCGGATCTCCTCATTGATGCCGGCGACGGAATCCCGGAGGTTGGGGTAGCGCCTGGGTGCCATGACTTCCAGCCGGTCGACCATGCTCTCCAGGGCATGGGACATCTCCTCACACGCCATTTTCACTGCGCAGAAGTCCACGGGCTTTCTGTCATAATGAATCATTTCGATCCTCGCCATACGGCTGTGGCAGATGTGATCGAATTCGAGCAAATCCTTGAATGCGGCATATCGTTCCCGGATTCCGGAAACGGGACAGAAGACCCGCAGGACCAGTGATCTGAGAAAATTGAAAAATGCCATGAAGGAACCTGTCAGACTCTGGAGGCAAGGATCTCGGCGACTTTTCCCTCCAGTTCATCGATTTCAATGGGTTTGACGCAATACTGGGCGGCTCCGAGCTTCACAGCCTCTTTTGCTGTCGCCACGGTGGGATACCCTGTCAGCATCATAGCGGAAAGCTCGGGTCTGATCCTGCGCAGTTCTTCCAGGACCTGGATCCCGCTCATTTTCTTCAGTTTGATATCCAGAATCGCCAGGTCCACAGGGTTTGACCTGGCAAAGGCAAGAGCCTCCTCCTCTTCCGTGAAGGCAAAGACCTCGTGTCCTTTCTTTTTCAGGACTTTTCGAATAAGAACCACGGCATCCATCTCATCATCGAGAACCAGAATACTGGCCATGAATATCCCCCTTGCCGGTTCGACCTCCACCCAGCTCAGACAAATTGACATGCGGGAAAGTGAAGCGTAAAGGTCGTCCCCCTTTTCTGCCCGGCCTCACCCAGGTTGCCGTCTTCCGAAGCCGTGCGGCTCTCCACTTCGATAAGCCCACCGTGATCCTTCATGATCCCGAAAGTCACCGCAAGACCGAGACCTGTGCCCTTCCCCACCCCCTTGGTAGTGAAAAACGGGTCGAAGATCCGGTGTCTAATGGCTTCGGGAATACCCGGCCCGTTATCCGCGACGGAGAGGAGCACCTCCTCCTTCCCTGCATCGTAGCGGGTCGTCAGGGTAATCTTTCCCTCGGACCCGATGGCGTCGTAAGCGTTGTTCAGGAGATTCAAGAAGACCTGCTGCAGTTTTTCCCCGTCGGCGCATATTGGTGGAAGATCCTCTCCGAAACAGCGCTCCAGGGAAATCCGCTCCATCCGGAAGGTGTGCTCGACCACCTTGAGCACCTGTTCCAGGAGTTCGTTCAAATCGAGGGGCCGCTTGTCGCTCTCCGTATTCCTGGAGAAGCGAAGCAGATCGGCAACGATGCGTTTGCAAATACGACAGTGTTTTTCCATGATCTCGAGGGTATCGTACTCATCGGAATCCGGGGCAAAGTCCCGCATGAGGAGTTGTGTATACCCCAAGATAATGCCCAGAGGAGTATTGAGCTCATGGGCTACACCGGCAGCCAGCTGCCCAAGGGATTCCAGCTTCTGGGACTGGACCATGCGCTCCTGAAGTGTCTTGAACTCGGTGATGTCCCGCGCACTGAACAAAAGGCCGATTACCTCTCCGCTGGAACTCTGGACCGGCCGCTTCACCAGATGAAACCAGCGTTCCCCGGCGGCGCCGTTGAACTTCCTCTCCACCGCGACGGGTTGCCCTTTGTGGAGCAGTTCCATGTTTTCCTCGTGCTCCCTGGAAGCAACCTCACTCGGCAGGACGTCGATTTCGGAGCGTCCAACAACATCACTCTCCTCAATCTCAAAAAACTGCCTGAAGGCCTTATTCACTGCCCTGTACCTCAGGCTGGGATCCTGGAGGGAGAGCATATCGGGAGCCACATCGAAAATAGTACGAAGGATTTCCTGCTGGTTCTGAAGGTCTCTCTGAGTCCTTTCCAGGTCTTCCAGGCGTGTGCGAAGGGTTATGGCCATGACATCGAAATATTCGCCCAGATCCTGGATTTCATCCCCGGAGCTCATGCGGTACACCCGGCATTTCTGACAGGCCTTGACCTTCTCGGCGTACTCTCCGTCAAGGCACGCAGGGCACATGGTCCCTGCAAGGTACCAGCAGCGCTGCTCCAGGTTCCCATAAGCGGGACAGTTCTTTTTCCGGCAGTCCATGATTTCCCAGCACTGTCGATGGGATGGTTCCAGAGTCTGGATATTGAGGTTCCCTTTGACAATCTCCTCTGCAGACCGCCTGAGAAGCTGGACTCTTCGGGTGATCGTTCGGGCCAGGAGCGTTCCCACAAGGGCGGCAAGGGCCATGGCCGAACCGATGGTGAGGAGGATCGTCCAGATCAGCCGGTCGGTCACCGCTTTGATCCTCCTGGGGGAAACCCCGACTCGGACGGTCCCCAGACGGCTTTTCCCAATGAGTACGGGAACGGCGAAATCATACACGAGCTCTTTCTGTATGCTTAGAAGACGC
>JAAYUJ010000392.1 GCA_012517775.1 Deltaproteobacteria bacterium | reverse complement strand
CTGAATGATCCATTCGCCAAGGTCGGTTTCCGTCACCACAAAACCCTCTTTTTCGAGGTGGTCGTTGAGGAAGGTTTCCTCTGCGGTCATCGACTTGCCCTTGACGATTTTCTTCACCTGGTTGGCCCTGGCAATATTGGCAATGATGGAGTTGGCCTCAAAGGCGGTGTGAGCAATGTGCACCTTGATGCCGGCTGCCTCGGCGCGGCGTTTGAAGGCGGCGAAAAGCTCTTCGAGATGCGGGATAACGGCATCTTTCCCTGCAGCGATCTCGGTGATGAGTGTGTCGAGGTCTATTCCCTCAAATGCTTTAGTTCTGGATCCCCTGAAGGTCGTTGCAAAGGTGTCCAGGGTGGTGCCGAGGAATTGATTCTGAAGGGCTTGTTTCAGCTCTTTCCTGTAAGTCCTCATGTCACTTGGAGTCGTGATCATGATTCTTCTCCTGTCAGCTGGTCATCCAGGATGAGAAGGTGCAGCTCCTGGGGGCCGTGGACGCCGATGGTCAGAACCCTTTCGATGTCGGCGGTGCGGCTGGCACCGCTGATAAAGGAAATGTAACGGGGAGCAGCGGATTTCATGCTCTCGGTCAATTCCGATTCCAGTTCCATGATGTCGGACTTGATACGAGACCTCGGGAGCACCGCCACATGAGTTTCACTCAACGAGGTGGCGATGCGAACGTCTTCCGAGGTCGAATCCAGCACCAGCGTTGCTGTCTCGGCTACACCCCAGTCGCCCAGGGTCAGGCCCGTCTGAATCTTCCCGATATGCTCCCTGAGGTTCTCGGCCAGGAGGGTGATATCAGCCTTTCGACACAGTTCTGCCAGTTGAGAGTGTTCTTCAGGCCCCAGTGCAGGAGCGGCGATGGTCGATCCCCCGCGGCTCTTGGTGACCTCAATGGCATGGAGAAAAGCCTGCTGCAAGCCTGTTACCTCGAAGACCGAAGTCTGCACAGCTTCCGCCCTCTCCTTAAAAAGCCTTAACCCTTCGTGCTTTTCCATGGATTCCTCTTCTCGGCCCTGCTTTCGTGGTGGAGATGACCTCCAGTTTCATTCCGCTCCCGTTCCGATCACTATGATTATGATAAAGACTGCCACTTCGTCCGCGGCAGTCTGAATGGCCGCATCGCTGCGTGCAGGGACCTTGTGGCGGTTACGGGTCACGGAAGGCGGTCGACGGAAGCAGGACTCACCGTTCCTATTTCATGATAAAATCCACCCAGACTGAGGATTTGGCATTATAGCATGGTATTGTTAATCATGCCTCAGAAAGCAGATGACACCGAGGATTGGAGAGATTATTGGATGTTTGGTCTTACCGTTGCTCAAATCGTTCATGAGAACAATCACTTGGGTGGTCACAGGGTACTTTCTCAATGAGTAGGTCGGGATTCCAATCCCGACAGCCTTCGCGCCACGGTGTCAAGTATGGAAATCCAACCTGCAAAGGTATTATTACCAAAACTAATTGAGAAGTTACGCCACGGGAATAGAATGGAGACGGAGGAAGCATGAAGGCTTTGATCGAAGAATTTGAAAAGGTCCTGGGCAAAGACAACGTGTTCCAGGACGAGGCGGATCTGGCAACCTATTCCTACGATGCCGCAGTCCTCGACCCGGTGCTTCCTTCTCTCGTCCTTCGGCCTACCTCAAGCGAAGCGCTGGGCAAGGTGGTGGGAATGTGCAACGAGCACGCATTGCCACTGACCGTACGGGGGGCCGGCACCAACCTGAGTGGCGGGACCATTCCCAAATCAGGGGGTGTGGTGTTGCTCACCAATGCTCTCAACAGGATCCTCGAGATCAACGAGGAAGACCTCTACGCGGTGGTTGAGCCCGGTGTGGTGACGGCGAAGTTTGCGGCGGCGGTGGAGGCAAAAGGGCTCTTTTATCCACCCGATCCCGGCAGCCAGGCGGTTTCGACCCTGGGTGGCAATGTGGCGGAAAATGCAGGCGGACTCCGGGGGTTGCGCTACGGCGTGACCCGTGACTATGTGATGGGCCTCGAGTTCTTTGATGCAAACGGTGAGCTGGTCAAGGCCGGCGCCCGCACCGTTAAGTGTGTCACCGGCTACAACCTTGGAGGCATCATGGTCGGCTCCGAAGGCACTTTGGGAGTCTTTGACAAGATCATCCTCAAGCTGATCCCCATGCCGCCTGCAAGAAAGGCCATGATGGCCATATTCAATGATATCAACAAGGCCTCGGAAACAGTCTCGGCCATCATTGCCAACCGCATCGTCCCGGTGACCCTCGAGTTCATGGATAACTTCACCATTCGGGCCGTGGAGGATTTCAGTCATGCTGGACTGCCCGTGGAAGCGGCGGCCCTGCTTCTCATTGAAGTCGATGGCCATCCGGTGCAGGTGGAAGAGGATGCGGAGAAGGTGGAATCGCTGTGCCGCCGGTTAGGGGCCATGAGCATTCGCGTGGCCCGTGATGCAACAGAGCGGGACAAGGTCTGGGAGGCGCGGCGAGCGGCACTTTCGGCTCTCTCCAGGATCAAGCCCACTACCGTCCTGGAGGATGCTACGGTGCCGCGGAGCAGGGTTCCTGCTATGATTCGGTCCATCGAAGGAATCGCCAGGGAATTCAATTTGACCATCGGGACCTTCGGCCATGCCGGCGACGGGAACCTCCATCCCACGATCCTGACCGACCGGCGCAATCATCAGGAATGGGAACGCGTGGAAAAGGCCATTGAGAGCATTTTCGACCGGGCACTCTCGCTCGGAGGGACTCTTTCTGGAGAGCACGGCATTGGCATGGCGAAATCGCGGTTTATGGAGAAGGAAACCAGCAGGGCGACCATCGTCTATTCGCGGCGGATCAAAGCGGCCCTCGACCCAAAGAATATTCTCAATCCAGGCAAGATCATAGGAGACTAGACATGGCCGACATGAAGCAGCTTGCACGACTAATAAAGGAGCTGGAGGACCAGCTCGTCGTTTGCATGCGTTGCGGGATGTGTCAGGCCGTTTGTCCGTTGTATGCGGAAACCGGTCGTGAGGCGGATGTGGCGCGGGGGAAGCTCGCCCTCCTGGAAGGCCTCGTCCAGGAGATGTTTAAAGATCCCAAGGGGGTGAACGAGCGCCTGATGCGCTGCCTTCTCTGCGGGTCCTGCTCCGCCAACTGCCCCAGCGGGGTGAAGGTACTGGATATCTTCATCAGGGCGCGGGCCATCCTGACCGGTTACATGGGCCTTCATCCCCTGAAGAAAGCGGTTTTCCGTGGCATGCTGGCGCGCCCGCAGTTCTTTGACCGCCTCATGGAATGGGCTTCAAGGCTCCAGGGGATTTTTGTCAAACCGGTCGACGATCTGCTCGGAGCCTCCTGTGGGCGCCTGCTTACCCCCCTTGGGGAGCGCCACATTAAGGCGCTGGCAGCGCCCCCCTTTCATATGAGGGTAAAACCCGGGAGCACGAGCCCCAGGGCAGCCGGATTGAGGGTGGCCTTTTTCGTCGGGTGCTTGATTGACAAGGTTTTTCCCAATGTTGGAGAAGCGGTGATGCGCACCATGGAGCATCACGGTGTCGGGGTGTTTCTCCCTGAAGATTTTGCCTGTTGCGGCATTCCCGCTCTTTCCTCAGGGGATGCTGCAGCTTTTGACAAACTGGTGCACTACAACCTGCAAAGGTTTGCTGCAGAGCCTTTCGACTTTCTCATTACGGCCTGTGCCACCTGCACCTCCACCATCAAAAAGCTCTGGCCCCTGATGGCCTGGAAGCTCTCTCTCGAAGCACAGGAACAGGTCTCGGCGATCGCCGCCAAGACCATGGACGTGAGCCAGTTCCTGGTTGATAAGGTGGGTGTCCGTCAAGCAGATACAAAGAGTGGTGATCAAAAGGTCTTACTCACTTATCACGATCCCTGCCACCTGAAGAAGTCCCTGGGAGTGGCATCGCAGCCGCGCACTCTGCTGCAGGCCAATTCCCGGTATCGCTTCAAAGAGATGATCGAAGCCGACTGGTGCTGTGGCATGGGAGGAAGTTTCAATTTGCAGCATTATGGCATTTCCGCATCCATCGGGAAGCGCAAGCGGGATAACATTGTGCAGTCGGAATGCGAGACCGTCGCGACGAGCTGCCCGGCCTGCATGCTGCAAATGACCGACATGCTGTCTCAGGCGGGGGACAGAGTCCAGGTCAAACATGCCATTGAGATTTACGCTGAGTCATTACCATAGAAAAAGCCTGGATCCGTTCCCATGCTAAAGCCAATTGGATCAACGCGGATGGCTGATCAGGTCTTTACCACCGGGAGGACTGATGATCGGCGAACAGGGGCAAGGAAACAGCATTGAGGCACGTTCTTTTGCTTTTGTAGGCGTTGCCGGAGTTCCTTCACTTTGAATAGACGGGGACTCCCAATGGATTTCTTGGGGCGCCGGTTGCGATTCGTGCATTCTGAACAAGTAGGTCGGGATTCCAATCCCGACAGCCTTTGCACCATGATGCCGGTTACGGAAGCCCGAGGTGCAAAGCGCTCTTTACCTGGGCTTATCGAAAAGTTGCCGCGATTCCTGATGCACTTGGGGGCTACGGCCGATCTGTCCTGCGACTTCCTGTTGAGGAATGAGCATCCTCACGCGGAGGTCTTACAAAACCTCCATGATCTGCACATGCTTCTCCCCCGGATTCCCCAATGCTTCGAGGATCGTTCCCCTGCCGTGTTTCGGCATGCAGGGGTGATTTCATCTCCGCCGCCGCGAAGCGTGAGGTCAAGCGCTGCAGGTCGTCCAGGTAATGGCGCCAGCGGGCCAGGTAGAATGCCAGGGCCTTGGAAAAGTCCTTGCCCACCACGCCATCCAGAAAGAGCTGGGAAATTTCCCGTTCTCGTTGCAGCACATATTGGGATAGCAGAAATACTTTGCGCTCCTCGGGGTTCATTTGCCGCATCATCCTCTTGAGGGTATGTCTGGCTCGCGGCTGGTACATCCAGAAATACATCAAATCCAGCGCATTGGCGATCAGAGCCAGATTGAGGCTCTCATTCCTGTGGGAGATGGCAGAGAGCAAACGCTCGGGGGATTCCATGACGCTGAGAATCTCCTCCTGGGGATGCTGGAGCTCCAGTTGGGCATATGTGTCGTAGACCTGCTTAATTTTGGTCTTATAGTCGAGGTAGCGTTCACGAAGATTCATGCCCCGGTCTGCATATCCTTCGATGAATGCAGCCACGATGTCCGAAGCCAGCTTGGAGATGATGGCCGCCCACTTTTGCAGCACTTCATTGATGGCCGGGACCCCGGCGGCAGCAAGGCCGGCGCCGACGGCGGAGTTGATCATGAGGGCGACGGGAATGGAGAGTACCGTCCGACCGAGGTTGCCCATGGCTGCGGTCTTGGGAAGCCCCCTGTATAGATTGTGACTCGCAAGGTATAGGCCGTTGACTACGGCCATGGTGCTGTAAAGCGCAACGGGGTTTGTCTGAACGGTCACGTCGAGTCTTTGCGCCAGAACTAGTGATTTGACGAGGTAATCCAGCAGCGGTACGGAAAAACCTGTGTACATGAGAGAGTCGGCCAACCGATTCCAGCTGACATATTCGGTCCAACGCATCAGGGGGGAGCGGCGTAGACCTCCGGCCCCGAGCACGGACTGGATGATGTTTCTCAGCCCCGTGATACCGAACCAGATGAAAGCCCCGAAATAGGCGAGCAACCACCAATCCTTAGTCAGTGCAAACGTGGCGAAGGCTGGTATGAAGCCGAGGAGTATCTTCAGGCAGTTCTTGATGTGCGTGTTCACGTACCGCAAATGGGGAATGCGCCGGTCGTGTGGGTTTTCCGAACAGTTCAGGCGCAGGTTGTTCCCTTCCTGGCCGGACACCCCACCAAGGGCGCGGAGGTTGCTACGTTCCGGGGCCACGGCCTGATAATCGCCGACCAGCCAGTCTTCCTTGTATCTGCGGAAAAAGAGGTCCACGGGAGCCAGCCGCGACGAGCCGTCACCGGCTTCGTACTCTTTGTTGTTATCGCAATAGGTTCGCCGACGAAAAACCTGAATCCGCACCGGTATCTTTGCTGGAAAACACGAAACCCTCTTCATTTCTCTGCGACATTTGCCCGGGAGAGTATCTATCACCACCAGGCCCATGCCCGGCACCTTGGATGAACCGCCCGTGGAATCCGTGCCAATCCTGGATTTGAGTGGTGTGTGCCGATAGTAGTCATGCAGTTCATTGAGATGGTCGAGAATGAGGGATAGTTTCTGTTTCTGCTCCTCCCGGCCGTCTTTCAGATCCTGTACGATGCCCCTCACACAGCGCTTGAGCTGCACGACGTTGCCGGAGTTTATAGCAGCCTGCAGCTCCAGGATGCGGGGCGTGTCCGAACAGTTTCCGAATATCTCATCTTTGAAATTAAAGACCTCCAGGCGCGTGATGGCCCCTCCACAGTCGTAGAGCAGCTCCAGAACGTCCTCGGCCCTCAAACCGCTCAGATTGAGGGTCACGCGGTACGCGACGTGGAGAGATTCCAGGCGCTGCATAAGGGCTTGGGGCGAGAGTTGCAGCAGGGAAGGAGCTCCATCGTCTTGTGATGGAATGAAGGGATTGTGGATGTCTGGGTTCCTGGCCGGACGCAGATATTGATCGGAGATGGCCTCGATGTCCAGTCCGTTCATCCGCTCAACGATTTCCTGGGCGTCTCGATACTGTTGTTCATCTTCGTGAGTGCACCACTCACGAAGCTCTGCCAACTTCCGGTGAAACAGTCGCAGAAGATGATCGTGAATGAGCTTGGACAGGTGGTGCAGGGAGGGCTGTCCCGTTCCCACAAGAGTCAGCAGGTCTGAAGTGGTCAGTATGGGAAGCTGAACTCCAAACTCACGGTTGATGGTTTCCCGGTGGATGTTGTTGAAGGCCTCCAAAACTGAAAACGTATAGGCTTGCTGGTATCGGGAAACCTCACAGCCTTCCGCCATGAACTCACTGATCCCGGGCTCGTTGAGAAACTCCAGGAAATCCCTGCTATCGTTGAATCCGCGCGGGGTCCAGATGAACCGAACATACTGTCCACGAAAACGGGCACAGTATTCAATGCCCACGCGCACATCGACGTCCATGATCTCCGCCGCTTCCAGCAGTTCCTGGACCACTTCCGGAGGCACATAGTTGTAATAGATCACCCTGAGGCGGCGAATGCCCTTGATCCAAGCGTCCATGATCAGGTGCGTCGCCGACTTACGCCCCTTGGTGTTGGCGTCGTGGACATGGTCGTCAAAAGCGATCTGATTCCATTCCTCGGGCATTTCCACCAGATGGTACTTGAGCAGTTGACGGGTGATGGCCCGGGGCTTGCCCGTGGCAGCCTCTCTGAAATCCCTTGCCAGCTGAAGCTTGACCTCTTCACTCTCGGCCCGAACGAGCTCCTTCATGATCTGAAGAAGAACCCTGGCCCTGTTCTTGCGCATTTCCGTCCCGGAGCTGGCAAACACTTCATCTCGAAGGGCCCGCAATGTGTGCAGACGGTCTTCGGTACTGTCCCGTTCGAGAGAACGGAAGAGCTTGATCACGGCATAAGCGATGCGCAGACCGGTGGAGGCAGCCATTTCCTTGATTCCGTGAGGATGCAGATAGGGAATCAGGAGTTTTTTGAGACTGCGAGGGTCCTCCTGGTTCAGAACGTCGTTGACGATGTTCAGGAGTGCATAGTCTTTGTGATCAAAAAAGAGGCGTTGCCGCATGTTGTGACGTTCCATGCGTCTTGTCTTCTCCGGCGATCGGTATATGTTTTTCCGTTCGCCTCATTGAGTTAAAATAACAATCCTTTACCTCCCAACCCCAAGAAATTCTATCACTAATTGTAGAGACTTACAAAACGATCTTAAATCTTTTCAATAACACCAGTGAACGACGGCTTTGCAGGTCGGATTTCCATACCCGACACCCTGGCGCATAGTCTGTCTGCCTTGGAATCCAGACCTGCTCATTGAGAAGCTGCATGATCTTCGCTTATCCCGTCCTTGAAGGATGTGCCGGTAGATTTCCCCAAGCGGATGCGATTCTTCACGCTGGAAAGCATATGGTGGGTAAATGCATGTTGCTTCGGATTCCTGAGGAAAATGCGTGGATCGGACTATATTTTCACGCTTGTGCCTTTGTCAAACCACGAGGCCCACGAGTCGCAGCAGTTCAAAGCAGATTGCTGCGACTGCACCGGCACCCGGTATGGTCAGGAGCCAAGCCGTGGCCATACGCCCGGCGACCCCCCAACGCACGGCGGACAGGCGCTTGGAGGAGCCCACTCCCAAAATCGCTGCGGAAATAACGTGGGTGGTACTGATGGGGGCTCCGAAAGATGACGCCACCGAGATCACCCCTGCTGCGGACGTTTCCGCCGAGAACCCATGGACTGCTTCAAGGTTAAAGATTTTGTGTCCCATCGTCTTAATGATTTTCCAGCCACCTGTGGCGGTACCCATGGCCATGGACAGGGCGCAGCTCAGCCGAACCCAAAAAGGAACCGTCATGTCCGGGATCTGGTGCCCGACGAAGAGCGCAAGCGTTATGATGCCCATGGTTTTTTGCGCGTCGTTTGTGCCGTGGCTGGTAGCCATAAATGCTGACGACAGGATCTGAAGTTTTCGAAACGCCTGATTGACCTTCCGGGGATGCGCGTTGGAGAATATCCAGGAGAGTGCCAGCATCACCAAATAACCTGCCAGAAATCCACCGAGCGGCGAAAGAAAGAGCGGTATCAGAATCTTGTGCAAAATGGAAAGGAAATTGAGGACTTCCGGTCCCTTATACATGAGAGTTGCGCCGATCAACCCGCCGATGAGAGCATGGGAGGAGGAAGAGGGCAGTCCGAGGTACCAGGTCAATATGTTCCAAGCAATGGCGCCGCAAAGGCCCGAAAGGGTGAGTGCCTGGCAGCCCTTGATCATATCGGGCTGCACGATGCCGCTGCCGATGGTATGGGCCACGTGAGTGCCGATGAAGGCTCCGGTCAGATTGAGCACGGCGGCCATCATCACAGCCAGTCCCGGCGACAAGACCTTCGTGGAAACAACGGTGGCAATGGCATTGGCCGTGTCGTGCGCTCCATTGGTGAAATCGAATACCAGTGCCACGACAATGACCGCCACCAGAAGCAGGGAAATCTCAAGCATTCTTCAGCACGATCCCTTCGATGGCTTTGGCCAGTTGCCAGGCGCGACTAAAGGCCTTGTCGATGCGGTCGTAAACGTGGGTCCATTTGATAATATCCAAGACCTCAGATGGCTCAGGCAACGGGTTGTCATAGAGCTCTCCCAACCCGCTCAGCAATAGCATTTCACATTCCTTCTTGAGCTCTTTGACTTTCGCGACGGTCTGCGAGACTTCCTTTCCGCTGCCGAGCATCCCAAGCATTACGCCGATATCCGTGACCATGTCCTTGATGTCGGCAATCATTCTCCTGGCAGGGAACCGCATGCGGGAGAGTCCGTAGACTCCGATGCGGTTTGAAACAGCCTGAATGTGATTCAGGATGGTTTCCTGGGACGCGTTGATTTCGTGAATGTCCTCGCGGTCAATAGGCGTGATGAAGGTGGTCGATAACTCGCGTGCGATGGTCCGATTGATGACGTCTCCCTGGGCTTCGAGCCGGTTGATCATCTGACACTGTATCTCACAGTCCGCAAATTCCTCGGCAATTTGATGGAGTACCGTCGCCGCATTGACGATAATCCGATTCTGTTCGCGGAACAGTTCGAAAAACTTGGGCGATTTGGGGAAAAGGCTGAAGGACATAGCCCCTCCTTGACCGAGTTGGTGTGTGAGATGGCACTGATATCTCAGGCCGGTCTCTTCAGCGCGGCCTTCCAGATCCGGAGAAGACAGTGTCATTGTGGAGATAAGGTGACATGTAACCGCCTCTTGGCCCGTTTAGATTACACCATCACGTGGAATCTCTTCAATGGCTTATGTGTGGAGACTCCAGACAACTGGTGACAAGGAATGCAAGAGGAAGCCATGGAGCAGAAGAAAAGGCGGTTTCAGCCGGGAACGCTAGGTCAGATGGAGCAGCGTCACCTCGGGCGGAGCATTCAGCCGCACCGGCGTGAATGTGGTGCCTATCCCGCGACTGACATACAAATGAGATGTATTGATTCGGTAAAGCCCCACGGGATAGGGAGTCCACAAGTGGGCCAGGCTGATATCTCCCCATGGCAGGCTCAGTTTTACCTGCCCCCCATGATAATGGCCCGCCAAGGTCAGAGGAATTCCGTACGCAGCGGCCTGAGGGAAAATCTCCGGCCGATGAGAAAGCAGAATTGTTGGAATGGTGGGAGGAAGGCCACAGATGGCAGCCTCCAGGTCAGGTTGTCCAGCGCGAAGATCATCGATTCCGGCGACGGCAAAGGAGCCCTGTTCGGTCTCTATGACCCTATGACTATTGATCAGAAGTGGAATTCCGTAATGCCTGAAGATGGTTTTGATCTCGCTCACCTCCCCATGCCAGTGCTCGTGATTGCCCAGTGCCGCAAAAGTACCATACCGAGTGCGGACCCGGGCCATCTCCTCCACACAACCGGGGAGAAACGCTATTGAGTTCGAGATGTAGTCCCCGGTGAGAACAAAGAGATCCGGCTGGAGTGCGATGACCTGCTCGGCGTAGTGTCGCATCTCTTTTGGAGTCATGTAAATGCTGGCATGGATGTCAGTGAGTTGGACAACACGGAGCGAATGGCCGAAAGGCAAAATGAGCTCTTCAACATTGTAGGCTTTTCCGGCATATGCTGCTCCGTATCCGGAAAGCACAAAGGGTGCTGCTGCCAACCCCCTCACCCCCACTTTAAGAAAGGTGCGGCGCGCAAGATCCGGGGGCACAGAAGCGGTGTGACCGTCCTGAGTCCGGTTGGATCGAAAAGCCATTCGCCCCAACCTGCTGATAATGCGTGTAAGGCACAGGATCAGGGCGGAGAAGATCGACCCGAAGCTCCACACGGTCGGGAGATAGAAGAAGACGACCTGTGCGGCCTTCGGTGGGTCGATCCAGGGGATAGGCCTGAACATGATGTACTCGTTCATGAGGAATAGCAGAACGATGGCTGTGCCCACCATGGCTGTGGCTCGGGATTTGAAACGGCTGGAACGGTCCAGAGAGCGGATGGCCTGCCGGCTGCGGACGAAAAGATATATCTGGGCGAGCACCACAAGAGTGAGGATAATGAGACGAACAGTGAGGAACCGCATTCCAAATATCACAAAACAACTCCAGTGATCGTAAGGCATTGGCGACAGGCCAAAATCATATCGGAAAAAGCCGAGCCGGGCAAGCACCGCAGTCCGTCTCTTCCTGATCTGCTCAAGCCCCGACGCATATCCGGGGAGGGGCTTTGCTCGCGACCGATGCCCAGTTCATCTTACCGCTGCACGACATCCGGGTTCCGGGGGTATTCGCGGGCCCTTGACTGAACCTGACATCGGCGCAGGCAAAAATGAGCCCTGCAGACTTTGCGAAGCATGGAACGGGCAGGCAGGGTCGCAAACCCGAAATGAATTTGCGATCTTTAAAGGGTCTTGTGTAATTCTTTCGGGGAAAAGGTGGCTCATCGCAGTCGCTCATGGTTTTCCAGAGGCACCCGAAATAAAGAAAAAGCTTTGCATCCACCGCAGATGGAACAGAGAGCACAGATGTTCTTTGCCGGGACCTTCTTCTCAGCAATCTCAGCGTGTTCAGCGGCGAAAGACCTTTATGGAACGTATTGTTGTGCAGAGGCTCTTTCACATCAGATCTTCCGGAATTGAAGCTCACAAATCCAAGGAGCAGCAACCTTGCAACGACACGTTGTGCCAGCGAAGCTTGTCCCTGCAGGTACCGGGCAGTGAGCAAGAAGGTGAGAATTTGACAAGACCCGGGTTTCGGATCGAGCCCGGAATGGCGTTGACCGATCTTTCGGAAAGTCTACAGTAATCTGCGTTGATTCTACATTTTTTGCACAACGACGCAAGCAGTGTGAAAAATTTGGTAGATTCCGGTTCAGCCTGCCTGGCACACGCTCCATATTGATTCCCATTGATGGTGATCATGCGGACGGAAAATTTAGTCCTATAAGCTGGTTAAAAAGAATGTCCAGTTCACAAAAGATCTTGGCACACACCTTGCCTTCAGGATTTCATGGAGTAGAGGGTGAAAGAAGAAGCTTCGCTTTCTCTTGAACCGGATCGAACAATGACATTTCGTAAGGGGTTCTTGTGCTTGTTGTTAACTCGAATCATCCCTGATATTGTCCATGTCGGCCGCCCATGTGCGAATCGCGGACACGCGTCTGCAGGATTCTTATTCTCCATCATCACGTCCCTCTTGGGAAAATCTTTTGTCATGTTCTCTTGTCGGTTGCGTCTAACTCAGCTCCGTGAGCAGGACTCCTGAAGTCGGCAATGGGATCTCGTGGTCCAATCTTTATCAATTCAAGACCATCAAGATGATTTGTAGCAAACGGAGCAAATACGACGTCCTGCTCTGAACTGCCATGGAGTTTTTTCGTTCCCGCAACATAATACATTGAGGGAGGGATTGATCATGAAACATTTCCAATTGAGAAGGGAATTCTTGCTTGCCCTGGTGTCGGTCGCGCTTCTGGCAGGCGTTTCGTGGCGGCCTCCTCCCGCCATGGGTGCTCAGGACGAATGGCCGAGGCGTTTTGAGGATCCAAAAGGCGAAGTCCTCGTGTACCAGCCTCAACTCGAAGACTTCAAGGACGACAAACTCTGGGCGCGTGCTGCAGTGTCAGCCCGGAAAAAGGAATGGAAGGCCCCCGTCTTCGGGGCCGTCTGGATCAATGCGCGGGTCTCTGTCGATCGGGATTCACGCATGGCCAGGATCTATGAAATCAAAGTAACCGATGCCAAGTTTCCGAGCACCTCTTCGAATCAGTTCGAAGAAGTCAGGGAGTTCATCAACGCCCAGATTGAAGGGGACGTGGAATCCATCGCTCTGGATCGACTGGTGGCCGCGATGGACCTGGTGGAAAAGGAACGGGCCATGGATGATAACCTGAGAAATGAGCCCCCTAAGATCATCTATCGCGCTCAACCCGCAATGCTCGTTCTGCTCGATGGAGAACCAAGGCTGATGCCCATTCCGGAATCGACTCTCATGCGGGTGGTTAACACCCCCTTCGTCATGTTGTACTTGCCCACGGACAAATCCTACTACCTGAAAGCAGGCGAAACCTGGGCCTTTTCACCGGCTCTCCAGGGTCCCTGGAAGCATTTGGAGACATTGCCGGGGCCATTACAGGATATTGAAGAGAGGTCCAAACGTGAAGCAGCGAAGCAGGCAGCCGATCAGGAAGGGAAGGTTCCACAGGCCAAGACCGGGGAGTCGGAGAAGATGGTCGATCTGACGAAAGAAGGGGATCTGCCCGAGATTATCGTGAGCACAGAACCTTCTGAGCTCATCGTGACTGAAGGTGAGCCCCAGTACACGCCCATTGAGCACACCAACCTGCTTTACGTGAGCAACAGCGAAAACACCATTTTCATGGATACGGCTACCAGAGACTACTATGTGGTCCTCTCGGGCCGATGGTTCAAGGGAGGCTCTCTTGACAGCGGCCCCTGGTCCTATGTTCCTTCCACCGGCCTTCCCTCCGATTTTGCGAAAATACCCGAAGGATCCGTGAAGGGATTCGTACTGGTCAATGTTGCGGGGACTGAACAGGCCAGGGAGGCCGTCATGGACAACTATATCCCTCAAACGGCCGCCATTGACCGCAACAAGGCCAGCATCGAGATTCAGTACGACGGAGAGCCGAAGTTCGAAAAGATTCCCAATATAGACGTTGAGTATGCCGTGAACACTCAGGATGCGGTATTCAGGGTCCAGGGTAAATATTACGCCTGCGTGCAGGCCGTCTGGTATGAAGCCTCTTCCCCAAACGGTCCCTGGAAGGTGAGTGTTGCTGTAGCGGAGGATGTTTACAAGATTCCCGCCAGCAACCCCCATTACAATGCCAAATACGTGAAGGTTTACGATTCCACAGACGATGTGGCTTATGTTGGATATACACCCGGTTATACAGGCAGCTATGTCGAGGACGGAACGGTCGTCTACGGTACCGGATATAACTACAATTCCTATTACAGCACGAACGCTTACATTCCCTACCCGACGACTTATGGGTATTCGGCTGTCTACGATCCCTACCTTGCCGTCTGGGGCTATCAGCCTGTCTACTATAACCCTTACGCCTGGCTGGTTCCAACCGTTATCGGTGTAGGTGTCGGGCTTGCCGTGGCGGCCATGACCGACTACTGGTGGGATTACCCCCATTATCGGTATTGGGGATGGTGGGGCCCTGGCGGCTTCTACTATCACAATGTCCACTATCACCACTACGATCATTACCGCCATGCCCGCTGGAGACCTCGGCACGCGCCTTACTGGCGTCCAGGTGATCGGCCTACATGGCGTCCAGGTGACCAGCCCTGGCGACGGGGAGACCGTGACCGATTCCGCCGCGACGACAGGCCAGGCCGGCCGGGCGACCGCCTGTGGCTCAGACCTGGAGAGAAGGCCGGACGTCCGGGTCAGCTTCCTGCTCTCCGTCCCAACCTTTATAGTCGACCCGGAATGGAGAACAAACTGGTGGATGCCAGCAAAGTGCAGAGGCCAGGGCGGCGGGACCTGCTGGAGGGCAGGCCCGGAAGCACTGGACCGGCGGAAGACGGACTGCAAAGAGTTCAACCCGGTGCGGAAAGGGCCGCTCTCGAAAGATCCGGCAGGAAGCCTGCCGATGCGAGAGGACGTTCCACCAGGCGAACCAAGCCCACAACCGAACAGATGAAGAAGAACAACGTTTTCACGGATCAGAAAGGCAACATCTATCGGCGGGACAGCAAGGGGAACTGGCAGCAGCGGGATGCGAAACGGTGGTCCAACGTGGACCGTTCCCCCAGCGACCAGGTCAGGCAGCAAGGCCGATCGGCTGACCGCTCCTCGATGCAGAGGGCTGTAAAACCAGCTCAGAGACCATCCATCGACACGGGGAGCCTTAACCGGGAATTCCGGGCCAGAGAGCGAGGTGCGCAGCGTACCCATCAATTCAACCGCTCTCAGAGTTTCCAGCCGCGGTCCTCATTCGGGCATCCCTCCCGCAGCGGCGGAGGCTCCAGTTTCCGCGGTGGTGGTGCCTCAGACTTCCGTGGAGGCGGGGGATCGAGCTTGCGTGGCAGTGGCTCCAGTTTCCGCGGAGGTAGAGGTTCCAGCTCCTTTGGAGGTGGTGGAGGCCGCATCTCGGGCGGCAGCCGTGGAGCGACCAGAGGAGGTGGATTCGGGCGCCGTTAGTTTCCCTGAGAGCCCACCTGCCTCCATGTTATGTCATCATCTCTTTCTCGCTGCAACCTGCCCACGGATACCGTGAGAAAGTATGATGGCAAAAGCCAACCTCTTGCCGATGCTGAGAATCTGTCGCTTTTCTTTCCAGAGAAAATGGCAGGATCTCAATATGAGGAGGCTACAGATGATCGTCCCGACGAAGGCTTTTTTTACCAAAGGCGTAGGCTTCCACAAGAATGAACTTCAGTCCTATGAGTTAGCTCTCCGTGATGCCAGGATCGAAAAGCAGAACATAGTGTGCGTGTCGAGTATTTTTCCACCTAACTGCAGAATTATCGACCTCGAGGAAGGACTGAAGCTTCTGAGACCAGGGCAGATGACCTTCTGTGTCATGGCAAGACTGAGTGCCAATGAGTATGGAAGGATGATAGGAGCATCCGTTGGGATTGCGTTTCCCGCCGACAGAAACCAGTATGGGTACATCAGCGAGTTTCATGCATACGGGCAGGAAGAGGTGGAGGTCGGTGATTTCGCAGAAGATTTGGCATCCACAATGCTTGCCACGACATTGGGAGTCGAATTCGATCCGGACAAAGACTACGATGAAAGGCGAGAGATATATTTGATGAGCGGAAAGGTGGTCGAAGCGCTGTCTTTCCCGTGTGTAGCCAAGGGGATGAAAGGTGGCTATGTGACCGTGATCTCCTGTGTCGTATTCCTCGAATAGGTGAGGTGACAGGAAATCGCCTTTCGATGGTTCTTGATATTGGATCTTCCGGTGGATTACCAGTGGGTTGTCTTTACGCACAGCTTGCCGGAAGGTGTGATTCCCGTTTGCCAGAGAAGCATAACGCAAATGATCCGAGTATCTCCAAGTGGCTCAGTGCCTCTGGTTATTGATGGCAGGCGGAATGAGGAGATGTCAGTGACCGGAAACCGACAATCCAAAGTCCACAGAGCGCAGAAGGAGCAACTTCACGATAAGTCCGGGCAGCGATCGCTCTGCAGGTCGGGTTTCCATACCCGACACCTTGGCACAAAGGTTTTTGGGATCGGAATCCCGGCCTGCTTGTTGAGAAAGCGCGGCGAAGAGTGAATTCTCAATAAGTCCCGGTCACGAGTGCTTTGTAGGGCGGGTTTCCATACCCGACATGTGGGTGCAAAAAACTGTCGGGATTGGAATCCCGCCCTTTTTATTGAGAGAGTATGGCAGGGATGCCGAATTCGTCTTCATTGTTTGAGAAGCCATAGAGCGTTTGCATGCATACATGGAAGAAAGGGCTCTACAAGCATTTTCTGCACGGGGGTTGTTCACATCAGGAACAACGTGGCGCCGAGGCCGCTCAAGGTCATGGTGATGGTATAGGGAAGAGCCTGCATCACCATCCTACCATAGGAAAGCCGGATCACCGGCGCCAGGGTCGAGGTGAGCATGAACAGAAAAGCGGCCTGACCATTGGGAGTGGCCACGCTGGGGATGTTGGTCCCGGTGTTGATGGCTACGGCCAGGCGGTCGAATTGGTGCATCAGCGATCCTGCCCTGGAGGCTGCTTCTGCAGGAAGGCCGGCCAGGATATCAGCCCGGCGGGTGTTCGGATTGGTGAGCATGGCCATAAGCTGATCCCCGCTTTGGTCGATATCGGGGATCTTGTCCAGGAGGTTGACGAAGTGGATCTTGGTCTCGCTGATGTACACCGTGGCAACGAAGACGTTGTCACTGATCATGGAAAGGAAGCCGTTCGCCAGATAGTAGGCCCCCAATTGGGTCTTTCCGGTGAGACTGAGCACGTAATGGATTACGGGAGCGAACAGGTGCTGTTCGTGGATCACCGCCACAATGGCGAAGAACACCACCAGCAGAGCGGTAAACGGTAAAGCTTCTTCAAACGCCCTGCCAATGCGGTGTTCATCGGTGATACCGTTCAATGCCGTCAGTGCGATGATCACGGACAGGCCGATGATCCCCACTTCGGCGATATGAAAGGCGAGGGCGAAGATGAGGTAAACCCCGGCGCAACCCTGAATGAAGATGGCAGCCCACTGTTTTTTGCTCCAGTTCGCTTCCCTCTTCCGGTCGTTTTCCTCCAGGAGCGTGTGCACCGACCGGGGGAGTTGGCAGCCATAACCGAAGAGCCTGAATTTCTCCACCACGATGGTGGTCAGCAGGCCGACTGCGAGCACCGGCATGGACACCGGGGCGACCTTGATAAAGAACTCGTCGAAGTGCCAGCCCATGACGTTGGCGATGAGAAGATTCTGAGGTTCGCCGACGAGGGTGCACACCCCGCCCAACGCGGTGCCCACTGCGCCGTGCATCATCAGATTGCGCAAAAACCCACGGAACTCCTTAAGGTAATCCTGGCACTCCTCGAAGATCTGGCAGATCTCCTGCGGACCATGTCCACCCGAGGCGTAGCGGTGGTATACGTCGTAGAAGCCATATGCCACGGTGATGATCACCGCCGTGACGGTCAAGGCATCCAGAAAGGCGGAGAGAAAAGCACCCATTAGGACAAACACCAGGGAAAGGAGGAGCTTGGAGCGGACCTTGAGCAAGATTTTCGTGAAGACATAGGAAAGCATGTCCTTCATGAAGTAGATTCCCGCCACCATGAAGATGAGCAGCAGGATCACCGGGAAGTTGGCCAGGGTCTCCTGATAGACCGTGGCGGGACTGGCCATGCCCAGGGCAACTGCCTCGACGGCGAGGACTCCTCCCGCTGGCAAGGGATAGCATTTCAGGGCCATGGCCAATGTGAAGATGAATTGTCCCATCAGGATCCAACCGGTAACAAAGGGTCCCAAAGTGTTGAGCAGCAAGGGGTTGACCAGTAGGAAACCGATAATGGTCAATTTATACCAGTCGGGTGAGTTCCCCAGCAGGTTATTGCTTACCGCTTGTGGGATCGTTCGTGGCAAAGCCGTGTTCCTTTCATGAAAGGTAAATCACCCCGGCTGAACGTGATTTCCTGGACGAGGCCCTGGATGATTTCATCTTGGTGTCCGCTTTTCCTCGCCTTGGCCTTCAGGACTTTTGTCATGAGCTTTTAGCGGAGAATTCAAGACTTCAACTTGGTCTGTGGTCTCTCAAAACAAAGGGCCGCTACCCCAACTTAAAGTTAAGGCGGCGGCCCTGCAAGAAGGCCGCTATCCGCACCTGTTTTTGCGATAGCGGCCCCACCATCGACGTAATACCCTCCGGAAGAGATCCTAAGTGATCACCTTCCGAACCCTGACATATCTAAAGACAGTCGGATCTGCCGGTGTCGTCCGATGGTTTGAGTGGCTGGAGGGGATCCTCAACCCCTTGTTCCTGGCCAAACAGCCGGTGAAGACACACAGTCTGCGCCCCACCTCCTGCATCGGTGCATTCGTATCGGCAGATTGGCAAGACGCACGCGATTCATCCGACTGTAAGATGATCCGCCGGTCAAGAAACCGGCTGGCACTTTGGACGATACCGGAGCAGAAAATCATGACGCGATACAGGCTTACTCCCATGCAAGTATAAGAGAAAGTGAATCACTTGGGCAATGATAAAGAGATCGTCAATGTGAGTCAGCTGCAGTAGCGTTCGTCGATGGCGGGCAGACGGCCTGGGGGGTCCTGTCATGTGTGCTCTTGGCAAAATGCCGGTGGATTGCGCCGATCGCAGCGGCAACCTCCTCTATAGTGCCCACGGCGATGTAACAGCGATAGCAGTAGCGCCCGGGAACAATGTCCCGTGCCCGGAACACGCAATTCCACTTGTTCGTCACCCCGGGGTAAGGGAAGCGGCCGTAACCCACGTGGCCCTGCGGAAGCTCCGGGGAATAGACACCCATGGCATGTGACCCGTCCGGGGTGGCAAGGATTACCGGTCGGTGCTGCTCGCCGCGTCCCGTGGTCTCAGTGAGTGCTCCTGTGGCAGCATCAAGGAGCAGGTGGTGCGTGAAATCCGCAGCAAGGTAGCCGGTGACCGCCTCGAAGGTGGCGAATTTGTGGCGGCGCGGCACATCGAAGGCCACGCGATACTCGATGACATTCTTCATTCCCGCAAAGCCCGTCGCCACGCGCTTGTGAACGACATAGTCGCTGATGACGCTTTCATTCATGGCGTTGTGCACGTCCGGCCGCTGGCCGCAGTGGGCATGCTCAGGGTGACGGTAGGCCTCTCCAGGCTGAAGCCAGAACGCCATTCGGGTCGAAGCTTCCAGCAGGCCTGGCGACCGGCGCTGCTCCAGCACTTGGCTGGACGTGCCCATGCCGCGGTCGTGCTTTGCGCCCGCTTCCGTGGGATTGTAGCACTCGCCCAGCCCGTCGAAGGAGATGGCACTCTGGATTTCGCGGCCATTGTCAGCGGTGTTGACGTACTCGCGATCTCGGTAGCTGAGGGAGGCGATGGCGGTGGCGAAGCGTGGTTCGGTCTGAAACTCCGGCACTGTGG
>JAAYUJ010000391.1 GCA_012517775.1 Deltaproteobacteria bacterium | reverse complement strand
GACGCTCACACTCAAGTGACACCGACGGAATCCGGAAAGGCGCAAGCCGGCCTCGCCGGGTTCCCCTCCTGTGCTATCTCAACAAGTAGGTCGGGGGTTCAATCCCGACAGCGGTTGTACCCGGATGTCGGGTACGGAAACTCGACCTACGAAGAAGTCCTGACCAGGATTCATGGAGAAGTTGCCGCTTTTCTGTCCGACTACAGGATTTATTCATTTCTCAGGGGTCTTTGTACCCCTGGTGGCATGAGATCGAGTGCCGCCCCCGCGCCGGCTTGCAAATTTGGCGTACAGTTCTTTCGCAAGCGCCAGTATTCCCTCGTTCGCTCTGGGACCGCCGATGTTGGTCGCGATGACCATCGCGAAGTCCTGTTTCACATCGAGCCAGATGTGGGCGAGATTCATGCCGTTCGAGCCGCCATGGTAGAGCAGAGGATAAGGGGCCCAGTCAACTGGTAGCTCGCCCCACCCGAGGGCATACCTGCCGCCTGGCGGGGTGCCGGGTGCGGCATCCTTCTTCGGAGGCATCGCAAAAACCGGCGTGTGAAGCTTTCGCATGGTTTCCGGCTTGACAAGCACCGGTCCGCGTTTTCCCTCCCCGACGTTCCATCCTCCCCAGCGGGCGAAGTCAAGGATCGACAAGTGGACAATGCCGGCGGGACCAATGAGTGACGGCGCGTCACCGTTAGGGCCGGCGAGAAAGGCCTTCGGCTTCCCGTCGACTAATGTGTGGCCGAGGGGTGCATCAACTTTTCCGAGGGAAGCTTGAGGCCCGAGACCGGCTGACTTCATACCGAGAGGTTGGAAGACTCGCTCCGTGATCAATTCATCCCAGGTCTTCCCCCCAACGCGTTCGAGCATGGCACCCACGATCGTATATCCCATATTCGCGTAGGCGAATTGAGTGCCCGGGTGAAATTCCAGAGGCCGTTGACTCCACTCGCGTAAAGCCCAATACCTCAAATTGTCAAGGTTTCCATCTTGGAACATGGCTTTTCTATAAACATTGAAGATGTCCTCGTTGTCGGTCGGGATGCCGCTCGTGTGGGAGAGCAGTTGCTCGAGTGTGACGATCCGCAGGCGGGGGTCCATCTTTTCAGCAAGCTCGGGGAAGACTTCCGCCATGGTGGAGGTCCAATGAAGCTTTCCCTCTTCCACCATCATCGCTGCCAGCAGGGCGGTCATCGCCTTCGTGTTGGATCCTATGTGGAACCGGTCATCGATCGTGACAGGAACCGTTACGCCCGCCCTGCGGGTTCCCGTCGCACCGGCTGCAACTATTTTGCCCTCTTTGACGACCGCTGCGGCGATGGCAGGAAGGTCATACTTTGATAGATAAGGCCGGAGCAGTGAATCGAGAGGGGTCTGCGCGTTTGCGGCAGTGGAGATCAGGACCACGGTTGTCGCTACAACCGTTACAAGGATACGTCGACAGAATCTTCTCATAAGCGTCTCCCTCATAATGAAAGATTTTCAGACAATTCCTTCGGCTGCTTCAGCATTCTTCATGAGAGGATTTTGCCCAGTGACCGGTACATCCCATGATCCTGCACGCCCGAAAAGAGCCCCAATTGCACGCCGTTTGGAGTCCAGAGAAAGTCAGAAAGCCATTCGGTCGTGTGCATATTTCCACGACAATGTTTCTCCTACAACCACCTACTTCATGGGTTTGATACTCTTGAAAGTGGTCTACCTCGAAGTTCCCGAGCACCTCTAACCAGGTTTACCATGATAATCCAATGGGTTGTGAGTCTGGATTGTATTTTCTCAATAAGTCCCCCCGGTCGCGACAGCTTTGTAGGTCGGGTTTCCATACCCGACATCTGGGTGCAAACTCTGTCGGGATTGGAATCCCGACCTACTTATTGAGAAGTTACTCTGGATTCACATCCCCACAGGTCGGCGTCGGGTATGGAAACCCGACCTTGTAGCGAAGCCAAGGAACCTTTAGTAGCAGCGGGGTTAACGACTCTCCTTCATGATCGTTGGATGACAATAGCGGAATGACAATAGCGGATTAAACCACTCTCTCTGATGTCACGCAAATGGGAGTGTTCCCTCGTGTGCTATTCTATGGTATATATTAAAAAAACAGATTTCTTTCGAAAACCCATTCCGTTGACCCAAGGGGAGATTAGCGTCCCGAAGGAGGAAACCATGAGGAGGCTTTCGAATCACAGACGGTTGATTCCGTTCCTGATCGCTTTTCTTCTCGCAATGGCCGCACATTCCCTGCATGCGGCGCGTTATAAGCTGCCCATCAAATACAAACAGACCGACACCGTCGTCGTCCGGGAATCCCGGGTACAGGGATGGCCCAGCGGCCACGAGACCTACCATCGCACCTTTGAGGACGTGGCCGTGAGCGGTGACGGCTCAAGGATCGCCTTCTGGGTGCAGGTTTACGCTGTCGGTGCCTGGCATTTGTATGTCGCCAATGCCAACGGCGGCGGGTTGATGGACGTGACCCCCTACCTCCCGGACAACTGGCAGATCGGTTTGCTCGACATCAATCACGACGGCTCGAAGATCTATGGGGGCAGGGGGGAATATAACTGGGTTTGCGACATCTCGGGGCTTACCCCCGTGTGCAGTCGGGCTGTTTTTTCCGGCATCTGGAACGGGGACAATCGAAAACCCTTCACTATCAACAGGGACGGTTCGCGATTGTTCTTCAAACATGAGGCTGATTATCAGAACAAGGGCCTTTACAAGGCTAGGCTGGGCGGGGTGCCGAGGAAAGTCCTCGATTTGGGGGCTCTCCCCTGTGATTCGGAGTGCGGCAACATGAACATGCTCGCTTTTTTGGGAGCTTCGCGGAATCTCGGAAGAATTTTTCTTACTTATGACAGGGATTACTGGGGAAAGGTTCCCCCTTCCGCCAGCACGGCAATGTTCCATGTTTCCGGCGGCGCGCCGGTGAGAATCCCGGACGAAGAGCACGATTATGTCTGGAGTCTCCAGGACCTCCACAACGACATCGTCAGCGCCGACGGTCGTCGAGCACTTTACTACTTCCAGGACTCCGGCCGTACACCTCGATTTCACTGGGTGGATGTCATCACAGGGAAGAAGACCCTGATTGCCAAGGCCAAGCCCAACTTCAATGCGACGATATCAGCCGACGGCAAGGTAGTGCTCTTTTCAGGCGGCAGCGAATACCGTGCGACCAGGGTGATCTTGGCTACCCGCAGCGAACGTGACACCGGCTCATATTTTATTCCCAACTCCTATGATCAATGGTTCCACAGCGGCCTGACGGTCAATAAGCGCTATTACTATAACGGAGCTACCGGCGCTGCTTACACGTACCTCAGGAAAGTGGATATGCGGCCGAAAACTGTCGGCAAGGCGCCCAACATCACCGCCATCACCTGCAGCGCACCGGCCCTGATCCATGCCGACGGCGTGACGGTGACCGTTACGGCCAGGGTGGGGGATGCCCAGGGGCTGAAGAATATCGACTGGGTCAACCTGTCCACCCTGGTGGAAGACCGCGAGCAGCCCTCCTGGCCCATGGGCCGGGCACCGCTCGCCTTTCCTTCCGGAGACCCCGGCAGCAGCCGAATGTATGACGACGGAACCCACGGTGACGTGGTAGCAGGCGACGGCATTTTTACTTTTGATGCAGTGGCCACCCGCAAGGGCGATTACGACGGATGGAACACCTGGTACCAGCATTTCACCCTGCCACACCCCGTGGGACTGCGGATCATCGCCAAAGACAAGAACGAGAACTACACCATTGCAGACACCCTGTTGAAGATCGCTTACATCTATGCAACGCCGGCCACGCTCACCTTGCACCCTGAAGACGTCGCACGCAGTTCGATCTTTGGGGCAGGCGGTCCCTACCATGTTCGAAGCAATAACACCAACGTGGCGGCGGCCCGTGTCGACGGCGCTAATGTGGTGGTAACGGCCCGGGATACCGGCACAGCCATTCTGAGAGTCTTTGACGCCGATGGCCACATCTTCAGGATCACAGTCAACGTGGTCGAATTGTGAACACCCTGGTGCCGCTGCCAATTAAGAGATTATCTCAAGACTCGTTTCCACCTTCACTCCGGCGGAAGCGGGGGGGCCATGATGTCTGGTAAAACCTGGATTCCGGCTTTCGCCGGAATGACGGTCAATGGCGTTTAGAGAACTCCTGAGATAATCTCTAAGCGGTAGGTGGTCGAACCAGTTCAGCGCATTGCGGAGAATTACAGAAGCACCGGCCCGGAGTCCTTTGTTTTATGGTGGTGCCGTATGCACCAGAATTTAATCAGTCGTAAGACACCACATCTGCATCAACCTGCCTGAGTCCCTTTTTCGGCAGGCTTTGTCTGATCGGGCTCCCTATCGCTCCCGCCATCAGAGGTCTGGGCGATATACTTGCCGCCCAGGTATCCACCCTGGCTGATCCCCATGAGAGTCACGAGGGTGGCGGGAACATCAGGCAGGCCCTTTGAGAAGATATCCGGGCTGTAAAGATAATAAAGGTAAATTGCAATGCTGATAGCGGTGAAGCCGAGGAGTTGCAATCTCGGGAGGCTGATCTCTCCATGCTCCCGGATGAGATCAATCAGCTCCGGCTTTTGTTGAGCCGGTTCCCTCTTGCGGCCTCTGGAAGCAATACCCTGAGAGAAGAGCAGGCCGCCATAGCTCACAGACATGAGACCCAGCAGACTGGCATTGAAATCGGGGATGGACCCTTTTCCCACTAGAAGGCCGCT
>JAAYUJ010000390.1 GCA_012517775.1 Deltaproteobacteria bacterium | reverse complement strand
TTTCACCGCATGACCGCCTCCGAGGAGCTCAGCCGCCTGTTTCGATTTGAACTGGATTTGTTGAGCGAAAACCACAGCATCAGCTTCGAAGACCTTCTCGGTCAGAAGGTCACCGTTCGGCTCGAGTTGCCTCATGACAAGAACCGCTATTTCAACGGCTTTGTAACCCGCTTCAGTCAAGTGGGTACTGTGGGTAACTACGCCCTCTACAACGCAACGGTCCATCCCTGGCTGTGGTTTCTCACCCGCAACGCGGACTGCCGTATCTTTCAGGACAAGACGGTCCCGGACATTATCAAGCAGGTCTTCCGAGATCACGGTTTTACCGATTTCGAGGAAACTCTCAGCGGCTCCTACCGGAATTGGGAATACTGCGTGCAGTACAGGGAGACGGATTTCAACTTTGTGAGTCGGCTCATGGAACAGGAGGGCATCTACTACTACTTCAAGCACGACAAGACCAAGCACACCCTTGTGCTTGCGGATTCAATCAGTTCCCATGAGCCCTTTCCCGGTTATCAGGAGGTACCTTATCGCCCGCCGGATGAGCGGGTCCAGGATTTTGAAACGATTTACGATTGGCTCATGTCAAAAGAAGTTCAGCCCGGTACATACGTCCTCAATGATTTCGATTTCAAGAAGCCAAGGGCCAACATGCTGGTGAAGTCCTCCCAGCTGCGGCACCACTCTCGGGCGGCCAATGAAATCTACGATTACCCTGGTGAATACGTCAATACCGAGGAGGGCGACACTCTGGTCCGCGCCCGCATCCAGGAACTGCAGGCGGATTATGAGCAACTGCAGGGGCAGGCCAATGCCCGCGGCCTCTCGGTGGGCTGTTTGTTCAACCTCATCGACTTTCCACGCAAGGATCAGAACCGCGAATACCTTATCGTTTCGGCTACCCATTATTTGGAGTCGGACCAGTATGAATCCGGGATGGGAGGGGCAGGCGAGATTTACACATGCAGCTTTTCGGCCATGCCCAGCATGCAGCCCTTTCGTCCTCCGCGCACGACGCCGAAACCTATGGTCCAGGGACCCCAGACCGCCATTGTCGTTGGGCCTTCGGGGAGTGAGATCTACACGGAGGAATATGCCCGGGTCAAGGTCCGGTTTCATTGGGATCGCGAGAGCAAAGGAGACGAGAACAGTTCATGCTGGATTCGCGTGGCGCAGCTGTGGGCTGGCAGCCGGTGGGGTGGGATCCACATCCCGCGCATCGGCCAGGAGGTGATTGTCGAGTTTCTGGAAGGCGACCCGGATCGGCCCATCATCACCGGAAGGGTGTACAACAACGACAACAAGCCGCCCTACGATCTGCCGGCCAAAGCCACCCAGAGCGGGGTCAAGAGTCGGAGTTCCAAGAACGGGAACCCCAACAATTACAACGAAATACGGTTCGAGGACGAAAAAGGTAACGAAGAAATCCTCATCCACGCAGAGCGCAACATGAAGACGGAAGTGGAGCATGATGAGGAGCACACAGTGGATCACGATCGCACCATCCTGGTCAAGAATGATGAGAAACACGATGTGATGCACGATCGTACCACGACCATCATGAACAATGACACGCAGACTGTGGGCGTCAAACGGGATGTCACCATCGGGACCACCCTCACCATCAATTGCGGCGTGGGCGCAACCAT
>JAAYUJ010000389.1 GCA_012517775.1 Deltaproteobacteria bacterium | reverse complement strand
GATGACCTAGGCCTGATGCCGGTTGACCGTTCTTTTGGTGAAGAGTGCAGGAACTGGCGATGCAATCCGGGTGAATGCTTTTGTTTCGCCGATTCAAATTCCCTCTTTACCCGCACCGTTTTATTCAATATCTTGACTATTGCATTATGAATACCATATTGGACTGTCCGAAAGCCGACACAGAACCCGGGCGCAGGGCTTCCGGCCGGGCTCTCTCTTCAACGATAACAGATATGCGGACGGTGAATACATGGAGAAGACCACGAAGTTTTCCATCTGGTATGTAGTTGCGGCAATCTGGGGTGTTCTGCTCCTCCAGGACTTCATTGCATCCCAATACCAACCCCGGGTGATTCCTTACAGCGAATTCCTCAATGCACTCAAGGCGGACCAGGTGATAGAGGTGGTCATCACCCAGGGGGTCTTAGCGGGAAAGATGAAGGTCACGGAAGAGGGGCTAACCAAGGAGGTGCGGTTCAGGACATTCCGCGTGGACCAGGAGCTCTCGGACGAGCTTGCCAAGCACAACATCATTTTCCGCGGACAGCCCGAGAGTACCTTCCTGAGGGATCTCTTCTCCTGGATATTTCCCGCTCTGATCTTCTTCGGCATCTGGTATCTTCTCATGCGGCGCATGGGATCCCAGGCTGGCGCGGGCATCATGTCTTTCGGGAGAAACAAGGCCAAGGTGTTTGCGGAAAGGGAAATAGAGACCCGCTTCGACGATGTGGCCGGTGCGGACGAAGCGAAAGCGGAACTCCAGGAAATCGTGGAATATCTGAGGAATCCCGGGCGATTTCAGAATCTCGGCGGGCGCATGCCGAAAGGTGTCCTCCTGGTGGGTCCTCCGGGCACGGGGAAGACCCTGCTGGCTCGTGCGGTGGCAGGTGAAGCTGGAGTCCACTTCTTCACCATCAGTGGTTCCGAGTTTGTGGAGATGTTTGTTGGAGTCGGAGCGGCAAGGGTCCGAGAGCTCTTTGAACAGGCACGGCAGAAGGCCCCCTGCATCATTTTCATCGATGAGCTGGACGCCATTGGCAAATCCAGGGGCGGCTTCACCGTGGGAGGACACGACGAGCGTGAACAGACCCTCAATCAGTTGCTGGTAGAGATGGACGGATTCGATCCTCAGGTGGGGGTAGTGATCCTCGCGGCGACCAACCGGCCGGAAATCCTTGATGCTGCCCTCCTTCGAGCTGGAAGATTCGACCGCCAGGTGCTTGTGGATCGTCCCGATGTCAACGGTCGAGAGGCGATTCTCAAGATTCACGCCAAGAAGGTCAAGCTTGGCCAGGACGTGGACCTTAAGGTCATCGCCCGGAAAACGCCGGGCTTTTCGGGGGCGGACCTTGCCAACATCATGAACGAAGCGGCGCTCCTGGCAGGACGAAAGAATCGGGACGCCGTAGCCATGGAAGACCTGGATGAGGCCGTCGACCGGATTATTGCGGGTCTGGAGAAGAAGAACCGGGTGATCAATCCCAAGGAAAAAGAAATCGTTGCCTACCACGAAACAGGCCACGCCCTTGTGGCCGCATACACTCCCGGGGCGGACAGGGTCCACAAGATATCCATTATTCCCAGAGGCATTGCAGCCCTGGGCTATACACAGCAACTGCCCACCGAAGATCGCTACCTCATGACACGTCAGGAGCTCCTGGGAAAGATCGATGTCCTTCTCGGCGGCCGTATGGCAGAGTCCATCATTTTCGGCGACGTTTCCACCGGAGCCCACAACGATCTGCAGAGAGCAACGGATGTGGCACGTGCCATGGTGTCCGAATATGGCATGGGCGAAACCCTCGGCCTGTCAACGTATCCCCGTCAGAAGCAACCGGTCTTCTTGGGGGCGGACCAGTTGGGGTACGGCGCCAAGGAATACAGTGAAGCAACGGCGGCCAAGTTGGACGAGGAGGTCAAGAGCCTCATTGATGAGCGTGCAGAGTATGTTCGCACTCTTCTGACCGAGAAAAAGGCG
>JAAYUJ010000388.1 GCA_012517775.1 Deltaproteobacteria bacterium | reverse complement strand
TCTTCACGTTTGGGGATCGCGTAGCGGTAATCGTCCGTCACGTAGCGACCGGAAGGCATATTGTCCGCAGCCTGTCGGATGATCCTGAGGCTCTGGCGCATCTCCTCGATTCTCACGAGGTAACGGGCGTAACAGTCTCCCCCTGTGGCAATCGGCACATCGAAGTCGAAATTCTCATACCCGGAATAGGGAAACTTCTTGCGCAAATCCCACTCCAGGCCGCATGCCCTGAGATTTGGTCCGGTCACTCCCCGGTCCATTGCATCCTCGAGAGAAATACGGCCGACCCCCTGGGTCCGTGCTTTAAAAATGGGGTTCTCCCGGAGCAGACTTTCGTATTCCTGCAGCCGCCGGGGAAAGATCTTCACAAATTCATCGACAGCTTTTTTCCAGCCTTTGGGCAGGTCTGCGGCGACACCGCCTATGCGAAACCAGGATGGGTGCAGCCGCCCTCCCGTGATGAGCTCCACGATATCCAGGATCATCTCCCGTTCGACAAAAACATAGAAATTGGGAGCCATGGCCCCCACGTCGTGAGCGTAGGTACCCAACCATACAAGATGGTTGCTCAGTCGGAAGAGCTCGCTCAACAGCACCCTGATCACCTGGGCCTTTTCAGGGACACTGATATCTGCAAGGGTCTCCACAGCCAGGACGTACGGGAGATCATTGGCCGCCCCGGCCAGGTAATCCACCCGGGCGCAATATGGGATGAACTGATGCCAGGTCTGGCGTTCTCCGATCTTCTCCACCCCACGGTGATGATAGCCGATCTCGAGATCCAGTCCCTTTATCTCCTCTCCATTGAGGGTGGCCATGAAGCGAAGCAGCCCATGGGTGCTGACATGGCTCGGCCCGATGTTGAGGAGCATCTCCCCGTCTCCCGGGGCTTTTCTCACATACAGACCGCCATCCATGGGCTGATGCTTCCGGGCATCCTCGACGGTGTACGCCGGCATTTCCGTGGCTCGCCCCGGATGGGCTTTCAGCAGGGGATGACCCTCCCAGTCATGAGGCATGATGATGCGCCGCAGATTCGGATGCCCTTCGAAGGTTATCCCAAAAAGGTCGAACACCTCCCGTTCGTACCAGTCGGCGGAGGGCCAGATGTCGGTAATGGATGGAACGACGGGCCGTTCCCCGTAGAGAGGCACCTTGACCCGCATCCTGGATGCGGAATCGAAGGAGAGGAGATGATACACCATGCTGAAATCAGGATAGGCATTTCTGTCACGGCGGGCGGATTCATCCACGGCGGTGAGGTCGTCCAGCCGTTTGAACTTCGGCGCAGCCTCCGCTTTCAAATAGCGCAGAAGCTCCTTGAGTTGACTGGGCTGAACCTCGATGGTGAGCATATCCGCCGATTGGGGCGCCGTTCTTGTGCTCTCACCAAAGCGTTTCTCGATGCTGCGGGCCAGATCCGCGTCTCTCTCCCCCAACAGGATCCTTCGGGGAGGCGGACTCCACATGAGATCGGAGCGGCTCTCCCGGAACTGGGGAGGAATTGCCGAATTGCCTCGAATCACGGTCCCTTCCATCCCCGGCCCTCTCGGGTCACGGGATTTAGTCACTCCGTCCGCCAGGACGGGCCTTTGCGTCCCCTGAGTACCCCCAGGGAGGTGAAACACGGACCGTGCCGGTCTCTCTTCAGCCGTGATTTTGTCCTGCAGCATGACGAGCCCGTGCAGCACCGCCTCGGGTCTCGGCGGGCAGCCCGGGATATAGACGTCCACAGGTAGAATCTGATCGATTCCCTGTACCACGCTATACACGTCGTACATGCCTCCGCAATTGGAACAGGAGCCCATGGAGATGACCCACTTGGGTTCCGCCATCTGTTCGTAAAGGCGCAGGACGACGGGAGCGATCTTCTTGAAAACGGTACCGGAAACAATGAGAAGATCTGCCTGCCGGGGCGACGGCCTCAACACTTCGGCCCCGAACCGGGCCATGTCATAGCGGGGAGTGAAAGCAGTGGCTTCTTCCACAAAGCAGCAGGACAGTCCGAAGAAAAGCGGCCAGAGACTGTATTTTCTGGACCAGTTGATGACAATGTCCGCGGCATCGAGAAACCGGCCGCTTACCTTCTCCTGGAAGCGGGCATCCAATCGAGCCCCCCTTTTTTCCAAAGATATAAAAGCCCCACCAGCAAGACGGCGATGAAAAACGCCATCTGCATCCATCCATACCATCCCAGCTTTTCGTACGAAACGGCCCAGGTCAGGATGTAGGAACCCTCGACGTCGAATATGAGGAAGAAAATGGCTACGAGATAGAATGGAACGGGATAGCGGAGCCGCGCCGACCCGGTGGGAATGACACCGCACTCATAGGGTCTGGATTTCTCGATACTCGGCTTCTTCTCACCAAGCCAGGACGCAATGAAGAGCTGCGCTGTCACAAAAGCGAGAATCAGCATCCCATAAAGGGTCAGGGCGAATATGCCGGGTTCCCAAGGCGACAAAGCTCCTGCAGACACAACGGGTTCCATCAAACCTCCGATTTCCCGCAGACTATAAGTTCCCCCGAAGATTCTTAAGACGTTTCCTTTCTGATCCTGTCAAACGGCACATAGCATGGCGCTTCCGGGATATTACGCCAATCCACTCGCCGGTGCCTCGGCAAGATGAGCACTCCCTTGGCCATTCTGTCTGCTGTGGAGAGGGCCACATGAACCTTCCCCCCCTCCAGATCAATCACAATCCGGTCCCCGCTATTACAGCCAACTCTCATGGCATCCTCCATGTGCATGAAGGCACATGGTTCCTTTTCCACTCTCTGGAGTGCCTCTGAACAAGAGGAAAGCTCTTCCGTCCCAAACGTCCAATCGGTTAGCAGCAACTCGAGAGCATCCCGCGGACAGACCGAAGGCTCACTCCATGAATGCGCCTTCGATTCAGAAGCCGGAAGTGTTCCCACGTCCATTTCATCGGGAAGAATGCGGACCCCCTCGGGGGGGAAACTTACCTTCTCCAGCTTCTTGAGAACAGGGAGTTCTTCACCGATAAGCGACCATGGCCCCACGCCCAAGATCTCCAAATTCGGCGTTGAGAGCATCCGGGCAAGTTCGGCCAGCATGATCCAAGCCGCCTTCGGAACATCCCCGGGAATATCGCCCCGATAAATCCTTGGGGGATGACTTCCGCCTCCAGCCTGCCCGATGGGTATGCCTCCGTGATGCACTGGTTCTGCATACTGCAGCCTGCCCTCGTGGTTG
>JAAYUJ010000387.1 GCA_012517775.1 Deltaproteobacteria bacterium | reverse complement strand
GATGTCTCTGACAGTGTAGTCATATTCGCCGATGGCGATGACATCGACAGCCCCATTTCCAAGCAGGAGGGTCTCTTCGGGAACGGCGGATGCGTGGGGTCCAACCATGATGACTGCGGCCCGGCTTTCCTCCTTGCAGATACGGGCGCATTGCAGATCCGAGTAAATGGAAGGGGTCGTGGAATCCAGAACGACAAAGTCAGGATTCTCTTGCCGCACAAGATTCCTCAGACGCTCTTTACCCCATCCTTCAGCGGGGAAATCGAACAGCCTGACATCGATCCCCTCACGTTGCAGGACGGCCGTTGCGTAAGCGAGCCAGTCTGGAGCGCGGAGAACGCGGCCCCGGGTGCGCGCCGCCCAGCGCTGCGCCCGGTTGAAGCCGTCCACATAGGGTTCATTGATCACAAGGACTCTCATGGAAATGTTCGCCAATCTACCTCAGAGACCCACCACCTCTTGAATTCCACTTGAACGAAGCGTGAATTGTGCGATCCTCCTGCAAGAAATCCGGTCAATTTCGCTTGCTCTGAGGACCGGATTAAGCCCGCCCATACTCATGATGGACACTGGTTTTCGGGCATGGGCGGCTTTCTGCAAGCCTTTCAAAGGCAGAAATTTTTCCAAACACTCCATTTTGATGAATGTATTATGTTGTCCCTCGCGGACGGCTGTCAACGGTATTGTGTTCTTGCATGGAAACAGAAAAAAGAGCATGGACCCGATTCTTCCACGGGCTGACTGAAATATTGGTATTATGCGCAAGTCATGTTCTAAATGCACATGCAAATGAGAAAGTGCAATGAAAGGTTTCTTGCTTGCCGCCGAGGCGGAGCCGGGAAAAGATCATTGGATGCTTCCTTTCGCAGGCATAGCGAAAAGGAGAAGAAGCCCTCTATTCGATGAAGATGTAATGAAGGCTTCGTCTTTGAGCAAATTGTTGGCCCTGCATCGGACATGCAGACAATGGTGGCAATTTCAAGGAGTTGTTCAAAGGATTTCCCCGTAATGTCGGCCCGTCGTGAAACTGTTCATTAGAGAGCGCTGCTATGCCTGCTTTCCGGCTCCGGATGATCCAAAACAGCCTGCTCTTGATTAAGTCGATATTGTTCCATCCGGCTCTGATACGCCGCTATCTCACCGCGTCACGGGAGATAGTGCAATTCAGCGGCCTGAAGTCGTTTTTTGATGAAGTGCAAATGCTTCTCTTGTTGGGAAATCAGCCGGCAGCCCCAAGTCGCCTCAATACATCGGAACAACCCCGACTCAATAGATGCAGACTGGAGTCCTTTCTCAAGTCTTTTTATCTGGATTCGCCGCACCTGCCTCTGCATAATCCTCGTGAAGCTTTGCTCTTATCAGCGAAGGAGTTGATTCGTGAACACATTCAGACAGGAAATCTGATCCATTTCCCTCACCATGATTTCCCTCTGGTCTCCATCGTCATTCCCGTTTTCAATCAATCCGCTTTCACTTTCCAATGCCTCAGGAGCGTTTGCCGCCATACGTTTTCAATATCCTTTGAAGTGATCGTAGTCGATGACGCCTCACGGGATGACACTGCGCAGGTACTGAGGCTTGCAAAGGGAATTCAGGTGATAACCAATCCACAGAACCTGGGCTTCGCAGGGGCATGCAATAGAGGAGCTGAAAGCGCGCATGGCAGGTATCTCCTGTTTCTCAACAACGATACATTGGTAACGCCGGGTTGGCTGGAGCAACTGGTGCAAACCATGGAGAACTATGCCGCTTGCGGGGCTGTCGGGCCAAGAATGCTCTATCCGGACGGCACCGTTCAGGAGGCGGGAAGCATACTGTGGAGAGATGGATCCGCCTTGGCGTATGGCCGTAATGGTGACCCATCGGATCCCGAATACTCCTACTTGCGGGAAGTGGCTTACTGCTCTGCAGCCTGCCTGCTGGTAAAAAAGGATGACTTCCTCGACCTCGGAGGATTCGATCCACTCTTTTATCCGGCCTATTACGAAGATTCCGACTTATGCCTCCGCATCAGGGAGATGGGCCGCAAAGTGGTCTTTCAGCCAAAATCGACCGTAATTCATTTCGAATACGGAACCAGTGGAGCAGAAAAGGCCGCCGCCCGGATGCGGAGGAATAGGATTATGTTCGCCAACAAGTGGAGACATGTCCTCAAAGGTTATCCCCAAGGTTCTCCATCGGACATTCTACGGGCAAGAGACAAACGTCCCGGAAAGCGGATCCTGGTCATGGACGACAGGATACCGGACCCATCCGCAGGCTCCGGTTTTCCCCGTGCGCAAAAAATGCTCCGTTTTCTCATCGAGTCAGGATATGTGGTCACCTTTTTCCCTCTGTTGGACAGGAGTCCTTATCAGCCATGCCTGGAAGAGCTTCAAAGCGAGGGAGTCGAAGTCTTTTACGCTCCTTTCGCCCAAGTCAGCAGATTCATCCGGGAGCGAGCAGGATTGTACGATGCACTCATTATCAGCAGACATCACAATGGTGCACGGTACCTGCGTGCTTTCAGGAAGGCATGGCCGGAAACAGCCGTCATCTACGATGTTGAGGCGCTGTTTTCCATCAGGGACATTCTCAAGGCGTCCGCAGAAAATGTACCTCTGAGCGATACCCAAATTGCATCACTCATGCTTGCTGAATTGGCTCCCATGAAGGAGGCGGACATGATCATCGCCGTCTCTCCCCGGGAGTCGGCCCTCATTTCCCGCTTTCTTGACGGCGCCCCCTTAAAGGCTTGGGGACATCCCCTGGAGGTAGTCGAATCCACAAAGCCCTTTGAAGAACGCAAAGATTTTCTTTTCGTGGGAGGTTTCCCCTTTTCAGCTTCTCCCAACGAAGATGCGGTAATTTACTTCATCGAGCACATCTGGCCCCTTATCCTGTCGGATCTGGACTGCAGGATTCATATTGTGGGGTCAAATCCTCCGGAAAGACTTGTCCGCCTGGCCAGCAAGAGAATACTCGTGGCCGGTTATGTAAAAGATTTGAGGGAATACTATGAATGCTGCAGAGTTTTCATCGCGCCCCACCGCTATGCTGCAGGTTTACCCTGGAAAGTGCACGAAGCCATGAGCCACGGGTTACCTTGCGTTGTATCCAGCCTCATAGGATATCAATTGGGGATCACAAACGGAAAGGAGGCACTGATCGGGCATACCGAAGCCGACTTTGCGACCAAAGCCGTTCTTGCGTATTGCAATTCGGAAATCTGGCAAACACTCCGAAAAGATGCGATGGATTACATAGGCAGCGATTGTGATCCACAAGTTCTAAAAGGTTCCCTCAATGAAATCCTCAATGAGGCCATGACTCACAAGGTGCAACGTGACAATGGGTCGATGTGTTTTTGACAAGATTCCACTTTTCAACGGGATCTTCTTGCGCTAATGGAACCGTCATTCAGTTTTGTTGCTGGAAACCTCTAAGAAGATGAGTACCGTGATCACAAGAACGCTCTCCAGCCATCCACCTTCAGTCGCCGATCTTATCAACCCCGTCGGAATGATCAGGGGGCTCTATTTCTCCAGGGATCTGATCAGACAATTCATTTGGCGCGAGGTGATGGGCAGGTACAAGGGGACTTATTTCGGGGTGATCTGGTCAATCGTCAACCCTCTGATGATGCTTTTCGTCTATTCCCTGGTTTTTGGAGTCATCCTCAAAGCTCGTTTCGGAACGGAACCCGGCCAGGGTCAACTTCACTTTGTATTGAACCTTTTCTGCGGCTTGCTTCTGTACGAGGTTTTCTCCGGTTGTGTCTCAAGAGCCTCCACACTCATCGTTGCCAATACAAATTATGTGAAAAGAGTGGTCTTCCCTCTCGAGATACTGCCTGTAACCGTTCTGGGCGCGAACATGGTTAATGCCGCAATGGGATTTGCCATCCTTATACCCGCAGTGGTCTTGTACAACTCTCAGCTGTCCTTGACCATGTGCCTTTTTCCACTGGTGCTCATTCCACTGTGTTCCTTGACGCTGGGGCTCAGCTGGTTGCTGGCTTCCCTTGGCGCTTTTGTGAGGGACATCGGACAACCTGTAGCCGTAATGATTCAGTTGCTCTTCTTCATATCACCGATCATCTACCCTCTGTCCGCCTCTCCGGAAGCTCTGAGACTCCTCATGAGAATAAACCCACTGACCACTATCATGGAAGATGCTCGCAACACCCTGCTTCTGGGTAAGTCGCCGGAATGGGCATGGTGGGCCATCGTGACGGCTTTGTCCATGGTCTTTATGCAGTTGGGATACGTTTGGTTCATGAAAAGCAAGAGGGCTTTTGCAGATGTCATCTGAAGCGGTTTACGCCGAAGACTCCTCCGGCATTGGATGCACTGCGAAGACGGAGACAATGGATGAATTCGCAGTCAGTGCGCGGGGACTGGGAAAATGTTACAGGCTTTACAACAACCCCAAGGACAAACTCAAGGAAGTCTTCTGTTTCGGAAAACGGATTTTTCACAGAGAATTCTGGGCGCTGCGCGACATCTCCGTAGATGTCAGAAGACGAGAAACCCTCGGTATTGTGGGACGTAACGGGTCGGGAAAAAGCACTCTGCTTCAAATCCTGTGCGGGACCCTCTCCCCGACACAGGGAGAGGTGCGTATCTCGGGAAGGGTAGCTGCACTACTGGAACTCGGGGCGGGCTTTAACCCGGAGTTCACCGGCAGAGAGAATGTGTTCATGAATGGGATGATCCTGGGCCTGTCGCGAGAGGAGGTCGCTGAGAGGTATGAAGACATTTCAACTTTTGCGGACATCGGCCAGTTCATGGATCAGCCCGTGAAAACCTATTCCAGCGGCATGTATGTCAGACTGGCTTTTGCCATTGCCGCTCACGTCGATGCTGACATCCTGGTCATCGATGAAGCGCTCGCCGTGGGAGACGCCTTTTTCGGACAAAAGTGCATGAGGTATTTGAGGGGATTCAAAGAGTATGGAACTTTGATCTTTGTAAGCCACGACACCGGAGCTGTGGTTAATCTCTGTGACCGGGCCATTCTGCTCGAAAATGGAACAGTGAAGGCAGAGGGCACTGCAAAGGAAGTCTGTGAATTCTATCTCGAGTCTTTGTATGCGGGAATACACTCTGTGGATGGGATTCACAGGAAGACTTCGGAGAGAGATGCGACTGCTTCGGCAAGGCGCGCTGCAGTTCAGGATCAGCGACTGAAATACATAAATCTGTCACCATACCGAAATGATATTGAGGTCTTTTCATTCAACGAGAACGCATCCTCCTTTGGAAAGGGTGATGCACATATCACTGAAGTGTTGCTGCTTGACGGTGAGACCGAAGCTCCTCTCAAATGGATTGTGGGAGGAGAGAAAGTCAGGCTGGTTATCCGGTGCGTGACAGGTGTTCCCATTCGAAGCCCCATAGTTGGTTTTTGTCTGCGCGACAGGCTGGGCCAGGTAATTTTTGGAGACAATACTTACCTCACCTATCGTTCGAATCCTCTCTCTTTCGATACCGGCAAGTGTTTCGAGGCAAGATTTTCTTTTCACGTTCCCATCCTGCCAGCAGGCGATTATTCCTTCCTGGTGTCCTTGGCGGAAGGATCGCAGGAGGAACACGTGCAACACCACTGGGTGCACGATGCACTGTTCGTCAAGTCGCATTCGAGCAGTGTTTGTACCGGCCTGGTTGGAATTCCGATGGAGGATATTCGGATCGTGGAGGTGTCATGATCAAGGGAAGCGGGGGGCGACAAGGGGGCATCGGTCCAAAACTCATCCAAAAGAAAAATCATGGCAGGTTGGACAAATTCGTAGCAGATGATAATCAGATCTCAAAACTCGAGGGCGAAATAAAGAGACTGGAAGGAGTCATATCCCAGAAGCAGACTACCATCGATGAACTCCGCTCATGGAAGCAGACCATCACTGAAAGCCTCAGCTGGCGTCTGCTTCAGTTGTTTGCCGCTATTGTGATGCGCGTTGGAGGGCACAGACTGCATCCCGATGCAACCCCTCTCCGGATCGGTGCCGAAAAGCCCCAGGATCAACCGCAACTCCCCTTCCTCAATGGGATGTCCCTGCATCCTGTTCGCCACCCTCTTACATTCCTGAGACGGGTGTATCTGAAATGGCGTAACGAGGGATTATATGGTTTGCGTCAAGCGATGGTGCATTACAGCAATTATTCGCTGAACTTCGTGGATTTTTCGACGGCAATCAAGCCCGTCGGCGGTATCCCGACTGTGAGTATCGTCATTCCTGCATTCAACAACCTGGATTACACCCGGCAGTGCATTTCCAGCATACTGCAGTCGCCCACCAATACAACATTCGAAATCATTGTCATCGATAACCATTCCACCGATGGAACTCAGGAATGGCTTGCAGAGATTTCTCACCAGTGTCCTTTGGTCCGTTTTGTCCGCAACGAGGAAAATCTGGGCTTTGCAGCCGGGATCGGTACGGGAGTGCAATACGCTCGCGGCAAATACCTCATTATTGCGAACAACGACATCCTCACCACACCTTACTGGATTGATGGCATGATTGCCGTGGCCGAATCCGATCCTTTCATCGGGATTGTGGGCCCTGTGACGAACTATGTGGGTGAGGGCCCTCAACTGCTCCCGGAATTCTCCAATGCAACCCCCGAAGACATTCCTTCAATCATCGAGAGAGTCTCGGCCAATCCGAAACCTCTTGTCCATGTTGTGGACCGGTTGGTATTTTTCTGTGTGCTGATCAAGCGAGACGCCTACGAAATGGTGGGTGGTCTCTCCGGTGTCTATGGCCTGGGGAACTTTGAGGATGACGATCTGTGCCTGCGTACAAGACTGGCTGGATTTACACTCGCCATCGCTCCCCGCGTCTTCGTTTTTCACTATGGCAGCCGCACTTTCACCAGGCAGAGAATCTCCCACGGCGAACTCATGGAGAAGAACCGTAGAATCTTCTACGAGCGTGTTGCAGGCTTTTCGACCCATCCGCTTCCTCGACATCAGAATAGATCGCACTGCAGCCACTTGCCTTTCGTATCGATCATCGTCCGTACAGTGGACCGACCCAATTTACTCCGCCTGGCGCTCACGAGCTTGGCCAATCAGACCTATTCGCACTTTGAGACTGTCGTCGTGAATGATGGAGGGGCTGATATTTCCCCAGTTCTTCAAGAGTTTCAACCTGATCTATCCATCCAATATATCTTCAACGAAAAGAGGAAGGGGCGTTCAGCAGCACTCAATGCAGGCATAAGAGCATGCCGTGGATCATGGATCGGCTACCTGGACGATGACGACATCCTCTATCCTACACACCTCGAACTTCTTGCCAGGGCCGCATGCGATCATGGCGAGACGCACGCATTGTACGCAGATACCAACAGGGCTCTCTGCCATATCGGCGAGGATGGCGACGTCGTCATCTGTCGAATGCCCCTCACTCCCTTTGAATTTGATCGCAACGCACTCCTCCTGGAAAACCGCATACCCATTCTGTCCGTCCTGCACTCCACGGAATGCTTCGAGCATGTCGGCATGTTTGACGAGGAGATCGACCTCCTGGAGGACTGGGATTTTTGGTTGAGGTTGTCTCAAAGACACAGATTTTTGCGATTGCCTCGAATTACCGCTGAGTATCGCTTTCGAATCAGCAGGACCCTTGAGAACTCCATCACATCCCGCAGAACCGAAGCGATGGAAGCCATGCGCAGGACTTATGAACGATACCCCGTCTCTGATCCCTTTCTCCAACGGAAACGCGAGAGCATCATGGAGGAAATGAGACGCCAGATCCATGACCTGGCCCGAATTCAGGAGATGCAACACGACGATATTAAGAAAAGCTACCTTGCAATCTGCCGCGTAACAGGATTTGAACCATCAGAGATCCACTGGGCCGGCTACCGGGCCTGACACCCCTCGGTGTCTTCCATTTTAGGACCGAGGGATCGAAACGGGTTGCATTTGTTTTGCGTGTGTGCAACAAGTCTCATCCTTTCCGCGGAGATTCGTCAATCGCCCGACCGGCTCAAGAAACGTGTGGCCTTCCGGAGCAAAGGCAGTCTGTGAAGATCTCCTGGACCAGGCATAATCCCGAGGAGTTGTAAGATGCCACAGCTATTCATGCCTGTTGGATTTCTGTCTCCGAGGTTCAGAGAAGCGCTATGAAGCCTCAACCTGATCAGAGTTTCAATCCGCTGGACCACCCTGTCATCCTTGATATGCCACACCGGATTACAGAACCATCTTCCTGGCATGAGCATATCCCTTTCGCTTTCATGCTGGTTGATATGCTCCAACCCAACGTGATCGTCGAACTCGGAACGTATACTGGAAATTCCTATTGCGCTTTTTGCCAAGCTGTTGAGACTCTGCGATTATCAACAACTTGCTATGCTGTCGATACCTGGGAGGGAGACTTTCATGGCGGCTACTACGGTCCGGAGGTTCTCGCGGAGCTCAGAGCATACCACGATCCATTGTACGGTCATTTTTCGCGCCTGGTTCAATCCACTTTCGACGATGCCGCTGCGCATTTCGCAGAGAATTCAGTTGACTTGCTTCACATAGACGGACTGCATACCTACAGTGCTGTGAAAAATGATTTTGAAAAGTGGCTGCCTAAGATGAGTGATCGGGGTGTCATCCTTTTGCACGATGTGAATGTGCGAGAGAGGGATTTTGGAGTTTGGAAGCTCTATGACGAACTCCAACATCAATTCCCTACGAGGCATTTCAGGTTTGGCCATGGGTTGGGCATCATCGGCAGCGGTAATCGACTTCCAGACCCATTGAATCACCTTCTCAAGTCATCGGAGGAGGCATGGGTTGCACTGGAAAAACTCTTATTTGCGCTGGGAAACCGCATGTGCACGGTTCACGAGGTAAGGACAGCCTCTGAGAACCTTGCAAAAGCTCAGGCGGCTCACGAGTCCACCTTGCAGGAACTCACAAGATTGGCAACAGCCCACGATATTCTGAATAAAGAACTCCAGCAGCTTCAGTCCTCTCGGTCATGGAGGATCACAGCTCCTTTGAGAGCTATTTGGCGGCTATTTGAGAAACCCGGTTAGTACTACTCCAACATTGGCGAAGGGTCCTGCTTCAATGCGAGGAGAGTCGACGAACCCCGGTCATCCAGGATGATGGGAATCCGCTCCCCCAAAGCAAGCGGAATCAGCTTCCGTGGATCGAAAGAGATTTGAATTGCCCTCTCACCCGATTCGCAGGGCATGAATGTCAGAAGAGCTCTCCGATCCCAAGGCCAATGGTGGGAGTCTCTTCCGAGCGTTATACCGCCGATGGAGTATCCATTGCGGCTCGGCGGAAACAGCAGGCGATACACGCCGGAATGCTTTTCCACCCCCTTATCTATCGGCTTGAGCTCAACCCAGCCCGTCCAACTGGATGGGACCATGGTCCCGAAAGGCTCTTCCTCCATTCTGTCTTGCCTTTCGCCAACCTCAACCACGGAGATCGCCTCAGTCTCACCATGATTACGGACTAACACCCTGATGCGATCCTCGGTGCTTTTTTCTTCAGATTCCACCTGAATCCATTGAAACCTTGAAACAGGAATCCATCCCTCCCGTGCAACAGGGTGATGCTCTCGCCTTTTTCCAAGTGGCGAGTAGCGGTGTTCCGGCATGGAAATGCACCGGTCCTTTTCATCCAGTCCCTCGTAAGCCGGGTGATATACCGTGGGGTTATAGGTCACTGCAAACCGAAGGTCGGCTCTTCGGAGCCACTCTGTTTCCACCCTTGTACCATCAAAGGCCGGGTGATAATAGACCGCCCCCCGTTGCATCGCCCCATGCAGGAAGTAATAGGCCATGCACATGGTGCTGGTGTAAAGCACCCGATCCCCGGGCTTGGATTCGGACAGCATCCGTTCCACCTGTCTGCGGTCAAAGCTCAGGGGTTGCCGGTCTGTCATGTACACCCGGGTGGCCTCGATAATCTCTGAACCCGAGAGAATCATCTCCCCGGCATACCCCATGAGCACGACACAGACGAACACCGGCCAGAGTCTCTCTATCTCGTAAAGGGCTCCCTGCCTGGTCTGCTGGGTCCAGGATTTCAAACGCGTCAGGCCCTCCAGCAAACTATGGACGAGAGCTTTTCCCACCGCTCCGAAGAGCAATATCACCAAGGGAATCCAGAGTCTGAAAAAGACATCGGCATCGGGGGAAACCATGTGCGTGTGATAGAGAGACCCTGCAAGAAAAAGCACATAGATCAGGACAATTCGAAGGAGGACCCTCCGTTCCTCGAGTTGCAGAATCAGGACTCCCAAAGCCAAGGCCAGAAAAAAGAAGGGCAGTGAACCGAAAAGACCCGCTTTCAAGTTGACGATGGAAGCCAAACCTCCCACCACGTTCGAAACGTAGGCATTAATCACCTTCACAAGACTGGGAAAAAGGTCGACTGCCCCAAGGACATTGAAGATATTCGGGCGATCGAGAAACGAGATGATGAAAACGCCCGATGCAATCGTCATGAGTAATGATACCGCAACCTTCCATATTCTGGACCTGCTCTTCCCACCGGATATGAAGAGGGCTATGAGGATAGACATCAATACATAGATTCCCCCAATGGGGTGGGTTGGAAGGAGCACAAAAGACCCGAAAAGCAGTGTCCCTGGAGCATCACCTCTTCGCTGAACAATCCGCGCCCAAACCAGCACTGCAATAACCATGGCGAAGTTGGATGGAGTGAGATAATGGAGACCTGTAGATGGAAAGACCTTGAATGCAACAAGAGCAAGGGTCGCACCGGCGGCAGTCTTTCCCCAGAGAGCGGAAAGGAGGCAGGCGAATGCCACGCCGAAACCGAGGGGCGCGAGACTCCACAGGACCCTGTAGGCCCAGATCAGGTCAGGACCGAGTCTTTTGATACCCAGAAGCACCGCAGAAAATAGCGGATGATAGAATGGAAACGGAAAGGTCGCCAGAGCCCGCTGCCTGATGGTCCGGGGATCATTGGTCGCTTCCTGGAACTGCTGTCGAAGATCCTCCAGCGCCGGACAGTCCTGGAAGAAGCATTCCTCCATCTCCTGGGTCCGCACAAGAAAAGCCAGGCTGTCGTCCACTTCGGGGGGAAGATCCCTTGTCCAGAGAGGGCCGAGAACCAGATAGCTCTGGACCCCCACATAGACAACCAGCCCGATAAGCAGGAAAAGCCATTCACAAAAAGCACTTGCACTTGGGTGAGGTTCTGAAGACTGCATGCGTGTTAAGAAACCTGAGGTGAATTGCATTGTCCAAGCGAAGTAATAAAATCCAGTTGGTCTAATATCGCTGCCGCTTGTGTGTTCGGAGTCTGACGCTTCAACCGGTCTTCCGGGGGAAGCCGCCCGCTTCCACGGAGGGTCTTCATCGTTTGCGGCAGTGTGCCGCGAATATATTGAAGCACGCGGAGCGTGTCAACGCATTCGAATCGAGGGCATGCTGGAAGCTCAAATCACTCATCCCTTTCAAGGATTATTTCGGTTTGACTTTGAAGAAGAGGAAGTATAATAGGGCCTCAATTAGGCTTCTTGTGAGGGGCTTGGAACCATCTCGAAAGTCCATATGGGGAGAGATCTGTATGAATCTCAAGACCCGTTATAAACCTTTTGCAGAATATGTGCGCTCTGCAAAAGAAAATGGTTTTTATCCGTATTTTCACCCGATTTCGCAATCATGGGGCCCAGAGGTGATGGTCGGCAACCGTCGACTTATCATGGTTGGATCCAATGACTATCTGGGTTTCACTCATGACCCACGCGTTATCGAAGCAACCGCTGAATCCCTGAGGCGATGGGGTACCGGCCCGGGCGGCTCACGTTTCCTGTGCGGGAACATGACGCTTCACGAGCTTCTCGAAGAGAGACTTGCAGCTTTTGTGGGCAAAAAGAGGGCCATCATTCACACTACCGGTTTCAGCGCAAATCTCGGAGCCATCGCTTCCCTTGCGAACGCCGATGACGTCATTCTCTGCGATAAAGAGATTCATGCCAGTATTTATGTCGGTTGCCGCCTTTCCCAGGCG
>JAAYUJ010000046.1 GCA_012517775.1 Deltaproteobacteria bacterium | reverse complement strand
GCTCGGCCGCACGGTCTTTTCCGGGGAAGTCGGCAATATTCGCTTTTCGAGGATTCTCGGGTAGCATCACCCCTGCATTCCGTCAAGACCATTCTCGTGTCCTTCTCGGGAAGGCAACAAAGAGAGCCGTCCCTGTTCAGCAGCCGAGCAGCGGAGATGAAACTGGTCAACCGTACCTTCTCAATAAGCAGGTCGGGATTCCGATCCCGACAGCCTTTGCACCAAGGTGTCGGGTATGGAAACCCGACCTACGAAGTAGGTGATACCTGAACGTATTGAGAAGTTGCAGTGAATCATCGAACCCTGTTGGAAAAACAGTGGAAAGGGGGACCACAAAGAAAGTCCCGCTCGGTTGGAGGGGGGTGCCGAGCGGGACCAGGAGGGATTTTGGAGAAGGCGACTTTAACGTCGACCTTGAAAGTATAATAAATATCCCATTTTCATATTTCAAGGGTGCTCGATGAAATCCTCAAACGAGGAGTTTCCTTTCAAACCATCACCTGTCTTATCCAGCCGAATACATCTTCTTCCTCTCCGTACTGGATGGCAACAATATGGTCATGGAATCGCCTGGACCATTCACCTACACCTCCATCCTGAACGCGATGGGATTCATCCTTGTAGGAAATCTCCCCCACAGGTGAAACGACAGCGGCGGTGCCGGTACCGAATATCTCCTTCATGTCTCCTGATTTCACCGCATCGATGACCTCATGAACATCTATAAGACGCTCATTCACATGGATCCCCCAGTGGCGGGCAAGCTGCATTACGGAATCACGAGTGACTCCGGGCAGGATGGAACCAGTCAGGGGAGGCGTAATGAGCTCATCTTTAATCCTGAAGAAGATGTTCATGGTGCCGACTTCCTCTATGAAGCGCCGTTCTACGGCATCCAGCCAGAGCACCTGTGTGAAGCCCCTTTTCTTGGCCAACTCCGCCGCATAAAGGCTGGATGCATAATTGGCCATGGTCTTGGCTTCCCCGACACCACCTCTGACGGCACGGACATACTGATCGGATACGTAGATCTTGACCGGGTTGAAGCCTTCGGCGTAATAGGCCGCGACGGGGCCGGTGATAATAAAATAGAGATACTCGCTGGCAGGCCTGACCCCAAGGTGTGCCTCACTGGCAATCATGGTTGGGCGTATGTACAGGGAGGAGCCCAAGCTGTGTGGAACCCAATCCTTATCCAGTTTCAGCAGTTGTTCCAGAGCCCTGGTTTGAAATCCAGGATCGACCTCCGGCATGCACATCCTGCGAGCTGAACGGTTGAATCTCTCCCAATTCTTCTCCGGCCTGAAAAGATGAATGCTCCCATCCTTCCAACGGTAACCCTTGAGCCCCTCAAAGATGCCCTGACCATAGTGAAGTACCATGGCGGCAGGGTCGAGATTCAGTGACTGGTAGGGGACGACACGGGCATCCCGCCACCCCTCTCCGGAGCGGTAGTCCATCATGAACATGTGGTCGCTAAACGTCCTTCCGAAAACCAGCTTGGTCTCGTCTGCAGGTTTGGGCCGCATTTGCCGGGGGTCAACAGGTTGAATTCTGATTTCCATGAAGGCGCCTCCTTCAAAACCAGCTAGATTGTTATAGCGTCACCATCCGTTACGAAAGTGGCGATCCGGAAGATCCCGAAAGCACAGCAAGAAAAAGACAAGTCATTGAAGGGTAAGGTGCGGAGATCGTGTCAGGCGACTGATTTCTCTGCTATAATGCTGCACCAGGTGGCGATTTCCGGCATCAGCATACCATTCCTGCTCTTTGTCTTTGCCCTTTTCATCTCCCTTCCACTTTTCAATGACGCCCTTTTCCAAATAAAATTTCAATGCGTTGGCGAACATGATCCGCGATATCGATTCGGGACGCTCGATCAACTGGAGCTTTAACGCCTTCTGACTCAGGTTCATCACCTTCTTCATGAAGTCCCTTTCTGAATAAGGCTTCTTATGGAAGTATCTGAAGGCTCTCAGCACCAGCCAATATCCTTCAAAATAGTTGCAAAGAAGACCATGAAATGAGTTGGCTGCCCTGAGCCCTCGATGGGCAAGGATATACGGCTGATCCCCTTCGCCGACGCGGTGAAGCCATTCCAGCTCCGTGAAGGCCTCAAGCACATCCTCCATTGTGTCCTCATCACTCACTTCATTGTCGTATACAAATTCAAACTTGAAGAAGTTCTTCATGAAAGCGATGTCTTCGACAATTTGGGCCAGACTGAAACGGAACGTCTGCTGCGAGAGAATCGAGGTGGCCACATAAGCAGCAGGAAGAAGGAAGTGGATGAGGTTGTTCTTGTAATACTCGAGGGCTGGTCTCTTGCTGTCTTCCATGGTGAAGACTTCTTCCTCGAGATCGTCGTCTTCGTCTTTCAGTTTACCGACGAGCTTGCTCTTCTCAAAGTCGTAGAGGGTTTCCTCGAGCGATGCATCATAATTTCGAAAAGTCTTGGAAAGCTCTATCTTGCGGTTCACCAGGTACTCATAGAAGGTCCGATAAATATCCCGAAACTCGATGAGAGATATCCCATGCCTGGGAGTGCTGAGCAGGGCAGCGGCGGCAAGGGAGTACGGGGTCACCAGGGAGACATGGTTGATGCTGTTGATGACTCGGTATGAGAAGTCCCGGTACATGGCATGGCGCTCCCTGGGGCGCATGCTCTGTTCCCCGTCGCGGTACTTCTCGAGGTAGCGCTGGAGTGAAACCGGTTCGGCAAAGCGCACGTATACGCGCCCATAGCGTCTCTTGAGAAATCTCCTCGCTCGAACCAGTTGTCCGATATTCTCATCGACCTTGGCCCCTCCGGAGATTTCCTTCAAATAGGCTTCCTCTTCAGGAATGCGATCATAACAGATGGCCGTAGGCACGAACATCAGGTCGTCGCAGAAGCCTTCCTCTACGGCCTGGACCAATATGGCAAGAAGACCGAGCTTCGGCAACACCATCTTTCCCGTTCGGCTTCTTCCTCCTTCAATGAAGAATTCGATATTGTGCCCGAGTTGCACCAGTGTCTTGACATAAAGAGAAAAGACCTCCGCATAGAATTTCATTCCTTTGAAACTCCTGCGGATAAAAAAGGCTCCACCCCGGCGAAATATGGGTCCCAGCGGCCAAAAGGCAAGGTTCTTTCCCGCTGCCACAAAGGGAGTGAAGAGATTGTTTCTGTAGAGAATATAGGAGAGGATTAAATAATCAGTGTGGCTCTTGTGGCAGGGAACATACACAAGCGTGTTGTTGCGGGCGGCCTTCTTCACCTTCTGGAGGCTTTCCCCATCCACTTCGATCCCATCAAAGAGATTGTTCCAGATCCAGCTGAGGACCCTTTCGCCAATCTGTACAAGGGTGTAGTTGTATGTAGCAGCGATCTCGTCCAGGTACTTATCCGCTTCCATGCGGACCTTCCAGATTTCCTGCTTGGTGGATCGTGCACGCCGCTGCATGTATGATTCCAGTCGCGGATGATGCAAGATGATCTCTTTGAGTTCGATGGTGCTTTTGAGAGTTGGCCCCAGTACAGCCCTCTTGATTTCGTCGATGGATTCGATCAGATCCCGTCTCAACTGGAAGATTTGCTTGCGTTTCTCAGACACATTCTCGGAGAGCTCAGGAAGCACATCCTGGAGGTTCAATGGCTCACCGGCCTCCAGCACTGCATCGGGATATCCCCTAAGAAACGAAAGGAATTTCCGGATGAACCCCGGTTCTTCTCTCGAACTGGAAAAAATGTCGAAAAGCCCTCGTTTCTCCCTGCCCGGGGCACGGCTGTAGAGAAGGAAGAAGGGTATGACAAATATGGGTTTTTCCGTTTCCTGCTGAATCTCCAGAAGGTGTTCAAGGGGATCGTTTCCCACCAGGATCGTGCGACGGTAATAGCCTTTCTTTCCCACAAGAAAGAAGAGGCCGGAGGTTCCTTCCTTCACCTTCTGTCGGTAGTATCCGTTCTCATATGGGTTGGGAAGACATCCATAACGCAACAGGTGACCGATGTGATAAAGAATTATTTTCAGGGCATACCATCTTGGCTGCCACAAATAGGGATGGAGGTCGAATGCAAAGGAGGCGCTGGGCAAACCCAGTTGATAGAGTCGGGCGGTGAGATATACGAGGTCTATTTGGGATCGATATTTGACGGCATATACCACATGGCCGCGCTTGGAAAGGTCTTCCAGGAGGCGCTGCTGGTCCTCGGGCATGGATGCCTTGGCAATGAGTCGTTCAAGCCAGCCCTGAAGGGGAAAGCGGGGCTTGTCCTGAAAAGCATACCCGTAACGGTCATTCTTAACGGTGAGGTCTCTCTCCCTTCTTGCCTTCCACCAAGGTTTCATCTGAATCCCACCCTCCGGGTAATACTCCCAAAACAGAGCAATGCACAAAGAAGGTTTTCTTAGCAAAATTCAATCAAGAAACCAAACTTTTTATTT
>JAAYUJ010000045.1 GCA_012517775.1 Deltaproteobacteria bacterium | reverse complement strand
TCACCGGCACTCCTGGTTTGTGACGAGATTGGGTTCCTTCCGCTGGGTCAGCAGGGTTCAAATCTCTTCTTCCAGGTCATCAGCGCACGGCACCAGAAAAAGTCGACAATTCTGACGACCAATCTACCGTTCGCCCAATGGGGGAAGATCTTTGACTCCACCACTGTGGCCACTGCGATAGCCGACCGCCTCGTGCACCGCTCGGAGGTCCTCATCATGGAGGGAACGAGCTATCGAAGGAAGGATCACTGACCAAAAAATATCACAAAAATCTGACCTCATGCGTACCCGCCGCAACATCCCGGTCGGGTGCGAAGACCTTTCTGCGCTTTGTTGGCACCAGGACAGAGCACACCCGCGTCCTCAACATGCACCGGTTGGTTTCCTGATCCCTGCTTTTGGCTGGTTTTCCACCCGCTGCCAATATGGAAGATCTGAGGAGTCGGGAAGGGGTGAGTGTCGCCATGGTTTCCCACGACCTGAACCTCGCCTGCCTCTGCGCCGATCGGCTGCTCCTCATGAAGGAAGAGCGGGTGATGAGTGTGGGTACACCTGGTGAAGTGGTCGTATTCGACACTCTCGAGAACACCGACGGCTGCGTTCTCCTGGTGGACGAACCCCCCCCTCAAGAATGTGCCCCGAGTGACCCTCGTTCCCAAAGGGTTGAATCGGGTGCCGTGATTTCCTGCTGCCGAAACGACCGAAGGCGGGGTTGAACAAACCCCGCCTTCGGTATGAAGTGGCATTTCCCGAATGAGTAGGTCGGGATTCCTACCCCGACACCGCTTGCACCCGGATGTCGGGTATGGAAACCCGACCTACGAAGGAGCCGTAACCCGCAGTTATTGAGAAATTACGTGAGATCTTTGCAAGCATCGAATAAATCTAACTCTTTTTGGCCTTCCTCCTGGCGCGAATCAAGGCGAGCACCGACATCCCCGATCCGAGGAGCAGCATCGTGGATGGCTCGGGGACAGGGGCGGGGGTCCCGTAAATGGTTATGTGCGAGAAGTTCCCCTGATCCGGCCATAAGCCGGTAATCGTGATCGTATCCGTGCCATTCCACCCCAGGGCACTCAAATCAAAGAGGTACCATGCATGGGTTTTGTTGTTGTTATCTTTTGCAGCACCATCTTTCGCGAGAAGATAGACGGGTGAAAGCGTTGGGTCAACGTAGGGTCCCCCCACGTAACTTATTTTCGCATTCTCTGTGTCGCGCGAGTAGTCGGTTTCATAAGAACTGGCTAACGCTCCTTCGTCGTCACTAGACGGAGTAGACTTGTACACCCAGGCATCTGGATCGCCTGTTAGTAGGGAAGAAATAATGCTATTAATCTCAGCTTGGCTGGTATCCTCTCCAAATTTAACAGGAGCCGTATCAAGGTTAATGGGCAAAGCGCTCGCTCTGGCCACCATGCCCAGCACGATCACTCCCATACACAAGACAGCCAAAGACATCTTTATCCTTATTGGTTTCATTTTCTCTTCTCACCTCCCCCTTTTCTTTACTTTATCGTAATTCAACTGAAATCTTTTCAAAGTCTGCTTATCCCCTAAACTGTCTAAGCAATAGGTATGCCATCACCAAATGACAGATCCCAATGTCCTTGCTGGAGAATCATATCCCATTTGAATCACTCTATTATTTTCAAGAAAAGTACTTAATGATGCCCGTCTCCGATTGTCTCGGCAACCGTTTTTTCGATGAGTGTAAAAAGAACCGACAGCAAGGCTAGGTCAGGTCGCATTCCCCTAAAATGACTCAACGGAAGGGTTTTCCTCCCAGTTCACAGCAAATCAACAGCAGTTGGATGAGGATGAGTTGGAAATGGGTGTAAAAAAAACCGACACCTCCCAGGCTCGGGGCTGCATCTGCCAAGCTCGCGTGCTCTTTTATTGTACTCGTTGAAGTTGAAATCTTCGATTTGACGGATCTCTGATCTACTGTAGGAGCGGCATCCTGCCGCGATTGAAGGCCCATCGCGGCAGGATGCCGCTCCTACGGAAACCCGACCTACTTATTGAGAAAGCACATGAAGGACTGGTGTGAACGCAGACGCTTCTCCCAATGGCCGATCCTCAGGCCTTGAGTAGGAAGAGGTGTCATTCATTTCGGAGTGTTATGGCCTCACATATACTCGTTAGGGCTGAAAAGTTGCATTCGTACTTCGATACCTCAGCACGAACGCACTGAGTTTTACGCTCGGCCTGAGGTATCGAAGGGTGAGCGCAAAATGAAACTTCTGTTCCCTAACGAGCATGAACCATGAACTGCATGCGGTGGCTTCAAAAGGGGTGTAAAGAAAACCGACAATTGGCGATTGTCGAGTATCCTTCCTCACCCACCCTCCCCTTGTGTGGCATCGGTTGCCCGAACGGGGCGTGAGGGATCGCGGGCGAAAAAGGAATCCTTCCTGATCCGCCTCACTTCTGCATCGAGGTGGGAAAAGCGTCAATCGCTCTGGGGTGTGGCTGTGGTCACAAGGCTGAAAGCGGTGCACCCGGAAAGCCTCACGGCGTCGACCACTTTGACCAGGAGCCCGACGGGGGCTTCCTGATCCGCCCTGATCCTGACGGAAGCATCTTTTCTCCCGTGCAGCTTTTGCTGGACGGTGTTCGCAATTTCCTCGATCGCCGAGGGTTCATGGCCGATGAAGATGGTTCCTTCCCGGCTCACGGAGATGACAATGGGCTCCTCAGCCTGCGTGTCCGCCGTGGTGGAGCCGGGAAGGCGGATCTTGATAGCGGGGTCTGCAGCCACGTTGTAGGTGATCATGAAGAAGAGGAGCAGGTTGAAGACCACGTCCACCAGGGGGGCCATGTCGATGTATCTGTGGCGGCGCCTATTTCGCTCAAACTCCATCAAGCTTCCTTTCATAAAGGGCCATGGCCACCTCTTTCATGCGCATGGCGATTTCATCCAGGCGATCCTCAAGGAAATGGAGGGCCACATGGGTGGGTATCGCCACGAAGAGACCCGCGGCGGTTGTGATGAGGGCTTCGTA
>JAAYUJ010000386.1 GCA_012517775.1 Deltaproteobacteria bacterium | reverse complement strand
TTGGGTGCAAGTCCATACCGTCATGGCCATGAAAGCCCTCACCACCGCCTTCCTCATGTGGCAGGAAGAACAAATGCGCCTCCATGAGGCGGGCGAGCAGACCTCCTGGGATATGTATCGTCGGAAGCTCAAAGCCCTCAAACGCAATAAGCTCATCGTCTTTGTGGGCCTGTTCTTTGGTATCTTCCCCTCCCACGAGGTCTTATTCCTTGAAGGTGTCCCCGTCCGCGATGCCGAAAGAGATCTCAAACTCACCCGCGAGCAAATCTATATCCAATACACGGGCACCCAGCCCCCCGACTCCTCCTGACACCCGCCGTCTCTCAAAATTGCCACGCTCCGCTTGCAGCGTTTTCCTTATATCGGAGTCTCAGGTGTGATGTGGCAGTGTTGACGACCTTACCCCTTGCACGTACACTTCGCTCATGAAAATCGAATGGGATGAAGAGAAGCGGCTTTCCAACATGGGTATTTTTGCACATCCCCCCGAAAAGGTGGAATAGTGGATCAAACATTCACTCCCGGTCTGGACCATTGTCGGTAATTCCCAGGCTGGTCTGCTCCAGACCTGCTTGACAATACCGAATGTCTCGGCTGCGCACACTTTCCCTGCCGGATCTTTGTTATTCTCTTTTCGGCCACAAATCGCCGAGATCAATTTCGATCTCTTCAAACGGTTCGACGCGGACTTTTTGTGGGCCGTCAAACGCATCCAACAACAACCATCGACCGGATTCGAGCCGATAGACTTCCAGTGTCGTTTGCTCCGGGTCGATAAGCCAAAGATAGTTTACACCGTGGTCTGCGTACTTAGCCATCTTCTTAATGCGGTCCAAGCGAAGCGTGCTCGGGTAGAGAACCTCACATACCCAATCGGGCGTAACCGTGATCGGATTTTGATCTTCTTCCCATATGAATCTCTGCTCCTTCCATCCTGACAGATCCGGAACCATAGTATGTTCCCCGAGCTTGATTTCCGGTTCGATGATAATGATCCATCCACCAGGGCCGCCCCCCTCTCCGAAGTGGTATGCAGGCAATACTCTGCTGCCAAGGATGGAAGTGGCATAGGTATGTTTCCTCGAGGGCCTTGGAGTTACGATCAATTCACCGTCAATGATCTCCCCAATCATGTTATCGGGTACGCTGTAAAGATCTTCATAGGTTGCTTTTTTCTTCGCCTGTTCGGACATGACGCGAATCCTTTTGTGGCAATTTGATTTGCTGTCAGCGTAATCAAGTGTCCCTGCCCGTATGAGAGGAGCCAGATACTCCGAGACAACGATACACGCTCGCTTTTGAAAGACCATAATCTTTCATCAGTGTTTTGATCAGATCCCCTTGTTCTCTCCGGCACCGGAGCTCGGCCGCCTGTTGCTCTGTTAATTGCTTCTTTCGTCCAAAGCGCACACCCCCCGGTCCTTGGCTTTCCGAATGCCATCCATCTGCCGCTCGGCGCGTATCTAAGTCTCGAATTGGGCGATTGCACCCAACATGTCGAAGAGCAGATGCCCGGTGGCGTCGCTGGTGTCTATCTGCTGATCCAGCACCTGCAGGTTAACGTGTTTTCGTTCAAGCTCCGCAGCGATCTGGCAGGGATGAAGCGTGGAGCGTGCCAGTCGATCCAGGCGAGTAACGACGAGCATATCGCCTTCCCTGACATACTCCAGGCATGTCTCCAGTCTGGGATTTCTGCCCGATGTGCCGCTTTTCTTCTCTTGATAAATCTCGTCGCAATGTTTCAGTTTGTCGATTTGGACATCCAGTCCAAAAGGTTAATGATCTTTTTTCCAGCCTTCGATCCCTAATTCAACAACATTGAAGGCCGATCCTATCGTGCTATTGTAAGGGAGCTCGGTCTCAGCAAGAATACTGTCATGAGCATCGTCCAAAGGAATGGAGCAGAGGGAATGAGCCCTCAACAGGTGATGGACAGGTGAGGTCGTCCTATGAAAGGACTCATGGAGCGCATTTCTGTTGATCCCCATGTGTGTCACGGTCAGCCGTGCATCAAGGGCACAAGGATTATGGTGTATCTTGTCCTGGAATTGCTCGAGGCAGGTCTCGAGCACGAAAGGATTATTCAAGAGTATTATCCGCAGCTTGAAAGGGAGGATATCGAGGCCTGCCTGCACTATGCAGCCGGTCTGATACGTGATGCCGAGTATGTTCCTTTCGAGAGATCCGCCTGATGCCGAAGTTCCTGCTCGATGAAAACGTGCCTCCCGCCATTGGCGTATTTCTCCAAAGCCTGGACTTCGACGTCGTTCACGCCAAAGATTCCGG
>JAAYUJ010000385.1 GCA_012517775.1 Deltaproteobacteria bacterium | reverse complement strand
GAAGTATCATGAACCCGTATTGATAGTTCACGGTTACCCTTGCAACCCATCGCCCGTTCGCATCCTGCTCCCGTTGGACCTCAATATCAGAAGCCTCCAGGGTATCGCCCCCAAAGGTGATGAGATTGGTTGCGGCATAATACATCACCGCGGTCTCGACCTCCGCATCAGGTATTCGGCGTGCAGGATCACTCGGATCAGGGTGGTACAGGCTCGCAAGCCTCGCCCCTTCACGGCTCGCGTTGGTGATGACCGCCTTGTCGTACATGATCAGCCCGAACTCCACGATGCAGAAAAGCAGGATGATGAGGGGAAGGAGGATGATGACGAACTCAGCCATCGCCCCGCCGCACTCCCGCCCTGGAAGCCACCATCGAGGTCCCTCCCCCCCCGAAATTCCACCCATTGCCCTCTTCTTCCTTTCAGGCTTCCCCTTCAAGTACTCCACCAAACCATCCGCCCCATTGCCTGGTTGAAACGGCAAACGGAGTCCGGAGCGAGTCTGTCGTCATGCTGGCTGGATCAGCACCCGGCAGCGGGCAGGCATCGTAACGCCTGATCCTCGCCCGCCCATACCGGCCAAGGGAAACGCATTGCGTTTTCCGAGGCAGTATACCCATAGATCGCACGAGAGAAAAGGCAGAACAAAAACATCGGGGTGGAAATGCGGGTTCACCATGAGAATCCCCCAATGCATGAATGCACATCATCAGGCCGGATGCGCTCAAATCGATCGACAACACACAAATCGATTGCCTTGCCGAATTCCTGGAGATATAAGTCAGGAGCACCTAATCACCCTGATTGGAACGCTTCTTTGCAGGAATTTTCTTCAAATCATTCTCCACCAACTGGGCAACCCGTATCGAAATCTCATCGTGCATGAACCGGAGTGGGTCGAGCATCTGAAATTCATATCGTTTTCGTCTGGAATTTTCATCATGCCATTGCCGAAAGTTCATTCTAACCGCCTCGCGTCTGATGGGCTGTTTCGGCCGGAGCAGTGCAGTCCGGACCGGTGTGGATATGAAGGGAATTTCTCCATGATTCTGTAACCGTTCAAAGAAAGGAGACTCTTATGAAACGCTTCTCTCTCAGAGTCGCAGGCATCATGTTGGGGATGCTGGCGCTGATCCTGCTGCAATGTGTCAACGTCGGCGCCGATGAACCGAAAACCGTCGGCTGGAAAATCCTCAAGGGAGCAACGAAAGGCACATACACTCCCAGGGCGCATCAGGATGGAGACGATCAGTTGGTGGTGGGACTTTTCACGGCTTCAAAAGACCTTCTCGAAATGAAAACACCGGTATTGGTTGTTTTTCCCGGCTGCACCGAAGACCCGAGCACCGGGGGGAAGCCGATCCTCAATCTCAGGAATATTATCGACGGGAAGGAAGCGTCCCCACGGTATAATGACAAATATACCGATCCAGGCCCCCGTTGGAGGATGTGCCCGGAGAACAACGCCCTCCTTCTGGAACCGGGCGAAACGGTGCGGCTGAATTTGATCGTGGATTTCCTCAGGGCCGTCGAGGAGGGAATGCGTCTCGAATTGCCCGGCAGAGTTTATGAAGTCAGCGAGGCCGACCGAAGATTGACAGGCGGCGACCCGGAAAAGCTCTCTCAATTGATGATGACGAGGCGTCCCATGGGGAGCATCGTCATTGATCTCTTCTACCGATTGAAGCTCAAGGAGAAAACATGGGTTCGGAACAGTTACGCCAGGATCT
>JAAYUJ010000384.1 GCA_012517775.1 Deltaproteobacteria bacterium | reverse complement strand
CGGCACACGGGAGGGTCGTGACAGCTTGGCAAAATGGCGTTCGGGAGGGTGGCACTCAGCTGTTTGACAACTTATCATCATGCATACGTGATACTCAAAAAGCGATTTCCTATCAACCGGGGGGAGTAAGCATGAAACCACGTACTCTCTCAATGAGCAGGTCGGGATTCCAATTACGACAGCCTTTGTGCCCATGAGTCGGGTATGGGAGCCCGACCTGCAAATCTATCGTTGCGTCGACTTATTGAAAAGTCACCATTGCTGTCGATAGGAGGAGCCCATGATTCTCGATACGGTTTGCCGTCTCTGTTCTTCCTGCTGCCCCATCGAGGCTGAGGTGGTTGACAACCGCCTGATCGCGGCCCGACGGAAATCCTTCCTAGCCCCGGAAAAGCGATTGTCCTGTCCCAAGCTGGCTGCTGCCCCGGATATCGTCTATTCCCCCCAGCGACTGATGACTCCGCTGATCAGAAAGGACGATGGGTCGGGATTTCGAGGGGCCGGATGGGATGAGGCGCTTGATCTTGTAGTGGCCCGGTTAACCCGCCATCGGGAGGAAACAGGCGCACGCTCGATTGCCTGGCTGCGGGGCATGGCCGCCGACTGGGGCGCACCTTGGGATTATCCCAACCGGCTGATGCATGTCTTCGGTTCCCCCAATACCATCGGCAACGGTTCTATATGTTTTGTGGCCCGTGACTTCGCTCATTCTTGCACATACGGGGCCATGGCCTTCCCTGAAGCAAAGAATGCCCGATGCATTCTTATCTGGGGCAAGAACGACGGAAACACCGCTCTGGGCGCAGCCGAATCCATCCACTATGCCAGGGAGCAGGGGGCAGCGTTGGTTGTAATTGACCCGGTGGAAACGGCCCTTGCCCGCAAGGCGGACATCTGGCTGCAGATCAAGCCGGGCCACGACGGCCTGCTCGCCATGGCGATGATCAACGAGATCATAGCAGAAAGGCTGTTTGACGAAGAGTTTGTCGGACACTATACCACCGGCTTTGATCGGCTCAGGGAGATCGCCGCCCGATATCCTGCCGAGTCGGTCGCCGAGAAAACCTGGCTGACGGTGGATCAGATCAAGCAGGCAGCCCGTCTCTATGCCACCACCAAACCCGCTTCTATCATAGACGGCAACGGCCTGGATATGCACCGCGAGGTCTTCGACACCACCCGAGCTATTGCCATGCTGCGGGCTCTAACCGGAAATCTTGACAAACCAGGGGGTGACGTGCTGCCTCAACCGATACCCGTGCGCAATATCCATCTCAAGGACCGGCTCCCGGACGGCATGGCCCCCATCACACGTGACTATCCGCTGTTCAATACTTTCAGCGACACTTGGGGTAACCAGGTCCAGGGCTGTCTGATCGACGCCATTCTTGAAGAATCGCCCTATCCGGTGAAGATGGTCGTGGTCCAGACCGGCAACCCTGTGGTGACCATGGCCGATTCGACCCGGACTCGAGAGGCATTCACCAAGGTGGAAACCCTGGTGGTGATCGACATGTTCCTGAGCGAGACGGCCAAGCTGGCCGACGTCATTCTCCCGGCTGCCAGCTGCTTCGAAACGACTCAGCTGAACCGCTTTTCCATCCGCAACAACCCGATGTTCCTGCAAAACGCGGTCATCCCACCGGTGGGCGATTCCTGGCCGAACTGGCGGATCGTCTTTGAATTGGGCAGGAGACTCGGGTTTGCGGCCGAATTTCCCTGGCAAAGTGCAGAGGAAGCTATCGATTACCAATTGGAGCCCACCGGGGTCACAGTGGAGAAGCTGCGGCAGCATGGCAATGGCCTTCGAATCGAGGAACTGCGTTACGAAAAATACAGGGAGGAGCCGTTCAAGACTCCCACGGGTAAGGTTGAATTTTTTTCCGAGCGACTGGCGAAGGCCGGATTGCCGGGTGTGCCGTTTGAGCATGGTCTTATCGACAACCCGATCAGTTTTGCCGATCAGAGTGATGAGTATCCAATGTTGGGGATCAGCGGCAGTCGTGACATCCGTTTCACCAACTCCCAGTTTCGCAACATCCCCTCGCTGCTTCGTGGCGGTACTGGCTGCGTAGTCGATATCCACCCCGATGATGCCAGGGGTTATGATCTGACGGAGGGTGATTTGGTGCTGATTGAATCCCCGAAGGGTGCCATCGAAATGACGGCGAGAATCTCGATCATAGTGCGCCCCGGCACAGTCCGCATTGCTTGGGGATGGGGCGATTACGATTCGCGTGCCAACCTCAACACTCTCACCGAAGACGACCGGCGGGGCCTGGCGACTGGGACCTCAACCATGAGAAGCTTCATGTGCCGGTTGAGGAGGGCACGACAAGAAGAGTAAATCTCCACAAGATATCGAGAGGAATCACCCCTTCTCAATACCGGGAATCAAGAAGCGTTGGGTGACACAATCCGTCTTAGGTCTTGGATTTCGAATTGCCTTCCCGTCTCCTGCCCCATTGTCTCGCGCTCAAGCTCTGCAGCCTAATCCTGAAGGAGTAGCAAAGGAAGCACCGGCATGCTGCGACTGTTCACCGTCAACGTCACGGGCACCGTCTTGGAGTTCTTGTCCCGAATGGTGAGCGTCGCCTGGCCGGGCCGAAGCGCGGTGACGTTCACCCGGCTGCCGCTCACCGCAGCCCTTGCAACGCCGGGATTGCTACTGGTAACGGGATAAGGGGTACCGGCACCGAAGACAGTAACCTGCCGACGATCTCGGGGCTCCATGGAAAGAGTTCGCGGTTGGGCATAGATATAGGCGACAGTCAGCCGGGTGTCGAACAGGTATCCTGTCTCTCTTGTCTGCTTATAACGTGAGTCATCAGGCGAAGCGGCCGAAGACGGTGAACCAACATCACGGGTTTGGTCGGCCTTCGCCTGGAGCGCCGGGTTCAAACTTCGCTTGAGCCTTTCAATCAGATATTTTGGTGATTCTTCATAACCCCGTCGGTAGTGGAAATCGTGAGCCTTCTCTCTGCGGCTATGACAGTATAATTCAATCGTATCGCAACTTCGATCGCCATACTTCTACCTGTCCGGGCGAGATTCATCGCCTATCTCGAGCACAACCATCCCGAACAGTCTGCGATCATATAGCCAGCCCGTTCTTTTCCAGAACGATTTCATCGTTCATGACTATCTCGAATACCGATTGACAGAGTAGAACAGATGTTCTAATGAGTAGAAAATTTGTTGCAAACAAACGTTTACAACTTTTGTTTGAGGCTTCTGGTATGGAGGATTCATGAAAGCCCATACAATTTGGGATCAAGGTACCAAGCGACGACTGATCGAAGCGGCAGGAGAGGTGTTTGCCCAGCGTGGCTTTCGCGCCGCCACAATCAGAGAGATCTGCAGGCGTGCCCATGCCAGTGTCAGTGCAGTGAACTATCATTTTCAGGATAAGAAGGGTCTGTACAGGGCCGTGTTCGAACACTCCCACCGCTGGGCGGTGGAGAAGTACCCGCACGATTTGGGCCTCGAGGAGAAAGCGACAGCGGAGGAGCGACTTCACGCATTCATCCATTCCTTTCTATTGCGAGGGCTCGGCGACGGTTTCCCAGCATGGCACGGAAAGCTCATGGCACAGGAAATGGCCGATCCGAGCGGTATTTTGAGTGAAGTGGCTGAAACCGCCATTCGACCCATGGATGAGTACCTGGAAGGAATCGTCCGGGAGCTCCTCCAGGAGGAAAATCCTTATCAAGAAGCAAGTGACTACTCGGTCCAGCTGTGCAGAATGAATATTGTCGGCCAGTGCATTTTTCAGCTTCATGCCAGGCAGTTCATGCTCTTCCCCTACCCCAGGGCTCTGGAGTCCCCACAGATTGCAGCTATGGCCGAGGAAATTTCCCGATTTTCCACAGGTGGCATTCGAGCGATTGCTGCAGGAGGGAAAAGAGACAAGCAGGGAGAGGATTCATGAGATTCCCATATGGACCGACTCACATTCAATCGGCATCATGGTTCTTTCCCGTGTTTCTGGCTATGATCATTGCAGGGTGCGCCGCAGTGGGTCCTGAGTATATCCGTCCCGAGGTATCGGTATGCAAGGACTGGAATACCCGGCTTGATCGCAATCCTGACACCGGGGAAGCAGATGAGCAGACCCTGGCGGCATGGTGGACCACGCTCAACGATCCGAAGCTTTCCGGATTGATCGAGCACGCAGTTGCAGGCAACCTCGATCTGAAGAAGGCACGGGCAAGAGTTCGGGAAGCGCGCGCCCGTCGGGGCATCGCCAAGGCCGATCTCTTTCCCGCCCTTGACGGTTCGGGTTCAGCCACCTGGAGTCATACCAGTACCGACATCGGAGCCGACACGAACAGAGAACTCTACGCTGCGAGCTTTGATGCAGCATGGGAGCTGGATGTTTTCGGCGGAGTCCGTCGCTCTGTGGAAGCGGCGGAAAGAGATCTTGATGCAAGCGAAGAGGATTTGCGCAATGTCCTTGTCTCCCTGCTTGCAGAAGTGGCTCTGAAT
>JAAYUJ010000044.1 GCA_012517775.1 Deltaproteobacteria bacterium | reverse complement strand
TTTCCCTGTGCAATTCACTTTAGGTACCAGAGGAGGACTGACCGGTGAATCCTGTCAAGAGTCCGGGAAGGCAATTGCTGCTCCAGGGAAATGAGGCCATCGTCGAGGGAGCCCTGGCCGCCGGCTGCCGTTTCTTTGCCGGATACCCCATCACTCCGGCGACGGAGATCAGCGAAGTCATGTCTGTGCGCCTGCCCGCCGAAGATGGAACGTTCATTCAAATGGAAGATGAGATTGCGAGTCTTGGTGCCGTCATTGGAGCTTCCCTTGCAGGGGTGAAGTCCATGACGGCCACGAGCGGCCCCGGCTTTTCCCTGATGCAGGAAAATCTCGGGTTTGCATGCGTTGCAGAGGTTCCCTGCGTCATTGTGGATGTAATGCGTGCCGGTCCCAGCACCGGCCTTCCCACCAATGTGAGCCAGGGGGACGTGATGCAGGCACGGTGGGGAACACATGGAGACCACCCCATTATTGTGCTTGCCGTGTCGACTACACAGGACTGCTTCAGCATTACCGTCAAGGCTTTCAATCTTTCCGAAAAATACCGGACACCCGTGATCATTCTCGCCGACGAGGTCGTCGCACATACACGGGAGAAGATCTCCCTTCCCCATCCCGAGGAACTGGAAGTCGTGGATCGCCTTCGACCGAACATGCCTCCCGAATGGTACGTACCATATGAAGACAACCCTCGGGGAGTTCCTCCGATGGGCATTTTTGGAGACGGCTATCGGTATCATGTGACCGGCCTCATTCATGACGTGCGTGGTTTCCCCACCCAGCGACCGGATGAGATTGTCCCATTCATGAATCGCATTTTCAGGAAGATCAATCAGCATTTCTTTGAGATTCAGATGGTCGAGGAAGAATTGATGGAAGATGCGGAGGTTGTCGTCATCGCTTACGGTTGCGTGGCACGATCCGCGAGGAGAGCCGTTCGTGACGCGAGGGCACGGGGTGTCAAAGCCGGCCTTCTGCAGCTCGTCACTCTGTGGCCTTTTGCGCGTCAGGCAGTGGAGCCGATCCTGCGGCATGTGAGGGCCGTGCTTATTCCTGAGCTCAACATGGGACAGATGTCCCGTGAGGTAAAGAGAGTCAATCAGGGCATGACCCGTGTGGAGACTATCAATCGCATCGACGGGAGCCTCATCACTCCCAACGAAATCCTTACCCGGTTGATGAAGATCTGAAACAATGAGAGCGGGAGGCGCGGGCCGGCAATCACCAGGGACGCGGGTGGCGAGTGAAGAAATAACGGTTGAATGACAAGATCGCGGGAGCCGTTGTTTCCGATGGTTGGCCCGCCGTCCGGAATACTTCCGGGTGATCCCCACAGAAACGAGAGAACGCCATGGCTGAGATCACCAGGCTGATCCACGAATATCTCAGGCACGACAAGAAATTTCCTCATGTCTGGTGCCCGGGATGCGGAAACGGAATCCTTCTGGGTTCACTGATACGGGCTATCGACCGGACCGGTTTCGAAAAGGACGACATCGTGGTTGTCTCCGGCATAGGCTGCTCAGGCAGGATCTCGGTCTACGTCGATTTCAACACCCTCCACACCACCCACGGGCGTGCGCTTACGTTCGCAACCGGGGTCAAACTGGCCAAGCCGAAGCTGCAGGTGATCGTGATCATGGGAGATGGGGATGCCACGGCCATCGGGGGTAACCATTTCATCCATGCAGCCAGACGCAATCTCAACCTGACCGCGATCATCGTCAATAACAGCATTTACGGCATGACGGGCGGTCAATATTCGCCCACCACCCCCTACGGGGCTTTCGCGACCACTGCATTGTATGGCAACATCGAGCATGCCTTTTCAATTGCAGAACTCGCCATGATGGCCGGGGCAAGCATGGTTTCACGCTGTACCGTCTACCACGCGACACTTCTGGATGATCTCATTGCCAGGGCTGTTGTAAAGCGTGGCTTCTCAGTGGTCGAGGTGATCAGCCACTGCCACACTCAATATGGTCGGAGAAACAAGCAGGGGGGGGCCGTGGAAATGCTGCGATGGCAGAAGGAGTCGGCCGTGCATGTGGAAAAGGCTGACGCCATGAGCGAGGAGGAGCTCCAGGGGAAGTTCACCATAGGGGTTCTCTGCGACAGGGATCTTCCCATCTATACCCAGGAATACCGCAGGATCCGCGAAGCCGCGAAGGCCATGCTTTCTAAGGGCCGCCAATGAAAGGGCATTCGGCCCTTTTCCATGCTGTCGATGCATCGGCTTCTCAGGTAGGGTAGGGAAAGCCTTTCGAAAAACTCTTCGTCGCAGTCCTGGATGGCGCCTTCTCAATGAATAAGGACCGTTTCAATCCTGACATCCTGTTGTCGGGAATGGAACCCTCACGTGCTTGTTTGAGGCATTTGAGAGGTCTTTCGGCGCAAGCGCGGGGAAAAGGAGTTGACCCAACAATGGAACGTTATGAAATCCGACTGGGTGGATCAGGTGGTCAGGGGATCATTCTCGCGGGCGTCATTCTCGCGGAGGCAGCCGGTATCTACGATGGGAGATTTGTCTGCCAGACACAGAGTTACGGCCCGGAGGCACGGGGAGGCGCAAGCAAGGCGGAGGTAGTCATCAGCGATGATGAGATCGATTATCCAAAGGCGATTAAGCCCGATGTGCTTTTGGCAATGAGCCAGAAATCCTGCGACACTTATCTTTTTGATCTGAAACCCAACGGAATGCTCATTGTTGATTCCACTTTTGTGAGACAGCTTCCTACCTCCAAGGCTTTGCAGATTCCTTTTACCCAGATCGCCAGGGATAGATTCGGCAAGGAAATCGCCGCAAACATCGTCGCGCTGGGTGCACTGGCAATTCTCACTGGAGTGGTTTCCCTCAAGAGCCTTGAGGCCGCCGTGAAGAATCGTCTGCCTCCTTCAAGCGCGGATATGAATAAGGAAGCCATTTCAGCCGGCATTGAAGCAGCCAGGAACATCCTCAAGGGGAAGTGATTGCATCAGCCATGCGTGTATTATTGACCAATGACGACGGCATTTTTGCCAAAGGCATTGAGGCCCTCTATTTCGCCCTGAACGACGAACATGAAGTGACCGTGGTAGCTCCTGAGACGGAACAGAGCGCCGTCGGGCATGCCATAACCTGGCTCAATCCGCTCAAGGTCATTCCAGTTCAGCGGAACGGAAGCTTCTTCGGATACGCCCTGAGCGGGACTCCGGCAGACTGTGCCAAAATCGGTATTTTGGAACTGATCAAACCGCGCCCCAACGTTGTGGTTTCAGGAATCAACATGGGAGCCAATGTGGGAGTGAACGTCATCTATTCGGGAACCGTTTCCGCCGCGACGGAAGCAGCACTTCTCGGCGTACCTTCCATTGCCGTTTCCATCGATTCTTTCAAGACTACGGACTTCACGGCCGCCACCCAGTTCATTCCTCGTCTCCTCTCAGTCATCCAGGAAAAGGGTCTGCCGCCGGGGGTGTCCCTCAACGTGAATGTGCCCAATGTACCCTGGGAGGAAGTCCGAGGGGTGAAGGTCACCCACCAGGGCAGGCTCCAGTGCGTGGAAAGTTATGACCGGCGAATGGACCCGAGGATGCACGTCTATTACTGGCTCACCAATACCGACATACTCCACGACACGGACCCCAACGCTGATTCTGCTGCCATTGCGGCCAACTATATTTCGGTCACCCCCATCCACCATGACCTTACCCGGCACGATATTCTGGAAGAGCTCAAGGCATGGAAGCTGTAGCAGGTGTTCAATCAATCAAGGATTCCCGCCGCCGTCATGAAGTGCATCGATTTCTTCGTCAAGGCTCTCGCATTAGCTTTGCGTCCCTTGTGCTGAAACCAATGACCTCAGATTGGGTGGCGAGCGGTGTTCCGGCTGAGCTCAGCCCAGTCCGGCAGTGAGGGATCAGCCGGTGATCCAGAAAAAGGTCTGCCGTTTCCATCCCGACAGGGATATCCTGGTTTATTGCAGCAAGCATGAATGGGGCTACTGCGAGGAATGTCTCGCATCGTGTCGTGCCTGCACCGACCCGGAGCTCTACTGCCGCTACAGGACCTCCTGTATCATCTGGGAAATGTGCCGGGAGACCATAAAAAAGAGAAGAAGGGAGGCCAGCAGCCTCCCTCAAACCTTGAAATAGCAGGTAAGGTTGACGGCTCACCGGACCCGTGTTATTCATCGTGAGCAGAATCATGTGCTTTCGGTTGCCGTTTGAGGGGGGGGTGAAAAGAACCGGAACATTCCCGGAACATGCGATGTCTGGTGTTTTTTCCGAAGTATTTCAAGTTGTGCGACTCTATCAGAGAGATCGAGATGATCGTCTCGGAGGCACGCTGATTTATTCTTCTGATTCTTTGAAGCATTAACGAAGGGTGTGGTCGCTTCTCAATAAGCCCACGTAGCGACCGCTTTACAGGTTGGGTTTCCATACCCGGGGATGTGGTCCAAAGGCTGTCGGGATTGGAATCCCGAAATGCTTATTGAGAGAGTACCTTGTGCGCGGATTTGTCTCGCTTTCAGTGCTGGTCTGGAGAGCTTTGGGAGGGGCTCCCGTTCTCGCCGGATCATGTTGAATCCTTGAGGAATTTGTCCTAAGAGGCTTTCAATGTGATCAAGAACTGAAAGGGGTAACCGGCACGATAGATCTCATGTCGCCCGAGCCCATGCGGTTTCGAAGCCGAAAAGAATTTGAAAGCCCCTCTTTGGGGGAATGATGCCCCGCCACAGCAAGCGCGGCGGGCAACCATTCTTCCTGACCCTTCCCTCAATAACAAATGCTGTCAGGCGTGAAGCAGATTCCGGGCTATTATCTGCTAGGGCAAATTGCAGGATTCTGGGTCATTGGAAGGTTCCTCCTGTGCGGCAGCGCTGTTCAGGCGTGAGAAGGATCCAAAGAGTTGACCGCCATTTGCCCTGTGTGCAGCGAAATGGATGATCATTTGCCGTCCAGGTGCTGCGACATTATCGAAAGGGAATCTGAGGGGGGAAGGAAAAGAAGTGTAATTTCAACAAGTAGGTCGGGATTCCAATCCCGACAGCCTTTCCGCCAGTGTGTCGGGTATAGAAACCCGACCTGCAAAGCTTTCGTCATTTGGACCTATTGTACGGTTGCAAGATGCAAAGGGATAACCTTTTACTTCTGCCCTGCAGGCTTATCCCGATGGTCGGATGTTTCAACATGAAGAGGGATTGTGTGATCAGGAGGAATGTGAAGCGCTGCTGAAATCTTTCCGTCAGTTGTGACCTGGCTGGCTATTCATGACAACCACCTCGTGAAATTGTTGGAACGGACGATGAAAAAGAAGATTCGGATACTGGCTGTTGAGGATTCACAGGACGATGCTCTGTTGTTGGCCCGTACTCTCAGAGAAAGTGGTTACGATCCTCACCTGGTGCGGGTCGACACTGCCGAGGCGCTCTCGGAAGCTCTGGAGACTGCTGAGTGGGATATTGTCTTCGCTGATTATTTTCTCCGCAATGTGAGAGGCCTTGATGCCCTCAGATTGATCGAAGAGAAAGGACTGGACCTTC
>JAAYUJ010000383.1 GCA_012517775.1 Deltaproteobacteria bacterium | reverse complement strand
GTTTTCCTGATTCATCTGGGGTGGAAGAAGGGGCTTCAGTATTCTCTTGTCATGATGGCAGGGTTTCTCTTGTTTTTTGCTCCCTGGTTGATTCGGAATCAAACCGTACTGGGGAAGCTCATGGATGACCGCTTGATGATCAACACCCTGCACCACGGGATGTACCCGGACTTCCAATACCAGGAAAACGTCAGGACGTACGGATATCCGTATCACTTCGATCCACGATCGAATGAAATCTCTCAAAGCATGGGAGCCGTGATTCACGAGATAGGGAGGCACTTTCGCGAGGAACCGGCAAAGTACCTGAAATGGTACCTGTTGGGAAAACCGGTGGCGTTCTGGTCATGGGGTATCGTTCAAGGGGACCGGGATATTTTTGTCTACCCCGTCCTGGAGACACCCTATCACGGCATATCGTTCTTTGAAATGACCCGGGATCTATCCCGCCAACTGCACTGGGTGGTCGTCTGCCTTGCAGCCGCGGCAAGTATATTGATCTGGTTCCCCCTGTGGTCCAGATCCTTGCAGATGGATTCCTTGATGGTGCCTCGATTGATTGCGTTGCTGCTCTTGTATTTCACCCTGTTGCATGCAGTGGGCTTGCCGTGTCCGCGATATGCGGTGCCTCTTCGCCCTCTTGTTTTTGGAATGGCTTTCCTCTTTCCTTTCCTGGCCGGCAAGCTCATTTCAAGGAAGCACCCGATTGACCGGTTCGCCGACGAGTCAGCAGTTTGACGCATTCTCCATGCAATTATTCCGAACGGCTCAGCCTCAGGAGTGCAATTTGTTCGGATATCAGGCCCAAAACAAAGATGAGAAGCCCTCCGGTAAGGGAAATGACGATCGGAAGAGTCCAGGGTTTACCGATGATCAGTTTGTAAATTGCGTAAAAGAAACCCGGGAAGAACAGCAGTCCCCCAACCGGGATGAACAAGCGCAGGGGAGTATAAAAGGTACCAACCCGCGCGATGATGAACAGGAACTTCATGCCGTCATAGAGGAGCTTTATTTTGCTTTTGCCCACTCTTGCGGCTGCTTTGATGGGGATGTATTTGACGGTGTAACCACCGAGGAAAAGGGCGATCGTCGCCGTGGAGGGATAGGAGTACCCCCGTGGGAAGAGGTAAGCGATGCTCTTGGCAATTCGCCCGTTGATCGCTCGAAAGCCGGATGTCAAATCATCAACCTTCTTTCCTGCGATGTAGGAAGCTATGGAATTGTAGAGCCGATTGGCCAGATTGCGGTGCACTTTTCCCTCCGATTCCGCCGTCCTTGCCCCTACAACCATTTCATACTGGGGCATGTGCTCAAGAAAGCGGGGAATGTCATTGGGGTTGTGCTGGCCGTCTCCGTCCATCATGACGATCACGTCCCCGGTCGCCACCCGGATGCCCCTTTTTACCGCCGCCCCATTGCCGATGTTGTATGGGTGCCGGATCACCATCGCTCCGGCCTCCGCGGCAACACGACTCGTTTCATCCGTTGAGCCGTCATCCACAACAATCACTTCACAGAAGAGCTTGTGGGAAGCCAGCACTTCGATGACATCCCGGATCACCCTGCCAATGATCTGTTCTTCATTGAAGGCAGGTATGACGACGCTGATCTTGCCGAATTTTGCCATTTTTCCCATCCCGCGTTACGAATCTCAGCCCAGGTGCGTAAGAAAATATGAAGGAACAACACTTCACGAGGAAAATACCCCGCAATACAGATTCGGCTCCGGTTCAATGCGATCAATCCGGTTCCTGGCCTTGTGCATATGAAACTCTGCGGTAAGTCAAGGTGAAGACCGCTTTGTAGGTCGGGATTCCATGCCCGACACCTTTTCGCAACGGCTGTCGGGATTGGAATCCCGACCTACGGCAATCACATGGTTCCAGCTGAAACAACACTCAGCCCCAATTTTCGCTCAAGAAGCGTGTGGGAATGACACTGAGCAGGCCGTACCCTCCCACACATCACCGACACATTTTGCCGCAAGACCGACAATTTTTGCCACTCTGCCGTTTTTCGGCGCATCCGGTTCTCATGCCCTAACTGTTTATTATTGCTACAGGACTATTGCATTTTCGGCAACGCTCAGATGACCTTCGGATAACCTTTCATGCGCCTTCATGAACGTCAGGATTTGGCAGTGAAAAGCATAGCTGATGAATTTCATTAATGAATATTCTCATGGCATTCAAGTTGCTTTATCCCTTGCACGAGGCCGCAGCCAAGAAAACCAAAGCCGATTGAGCTTATCAGAAAAAACATGAAGGGAGGTTAAAGAAAACAGCGAAAGAAGCCGAAAGAAATCTAGCAGAAGAATGGGACGGTGACAAAATCAAAACT
>JAAYUJ010000382.1 GCA_012517775.1 Deltaproteobacteria bacterium | reverse complement strand
TGGAAATGGTACATGCGGCGCCAGACGACCACCATCAACTGGTCGGGGGAATTGCCCCTCGCCCAGGGAATTCGTTTCGGCGATCGATGAGGCGGCAGGCAGTCAGACGTCCTCACATGCGCTTTTTCTCCCGTTGTGCAGAGTTGCCGAATAGTGTTTCTTTTCTGGAGATGCATGCGACCCGGATTGTCTTCGACGGCAATCCACCGGTCAACGCCATCAAAGAGCCGGCGCCGGCCTCTGCCGCTGCCGTCTCACTCCCCTCAATACTGTTGGTATGAGTACATCGTCGCTCCTCTCCCTCCATCGGGGAGATAGTGAGGAGTGCATCTTTCCTTCCCATCCTGAACGCCTGCCGGCGCAATATTTGTCTGGAGAAGCATTCTCCCATCTTGACATGAAATATGCAAAATGCAAAGTTAGGTGGCATAAGAATGGCAAATTGCACGGGAAGCTTCCGAGGAGGACAAATGGACGAGCGATTCAGGAACCGAGACAGAGACGTGATTCTTGAATCCATCAACGAGGGGGTGTTTACAGTGGACAAGGAGTGGAGGATCCTCTCTTTCAATCGCGCCGCTGAGCGGATCACCGGTGTGCTCCGGCAGGAAGCTTTCGGCAGAGCCTGTTGCGAGGTGTTTCACGCCAACATCTGCGAAAGGGATTGCCCCCTCAGGCGCACCTTCGATACGGGAAAGCCTGTGGTCAACGTCACCGCTCACATCCTCGACCGCCAGGGCCGCATGATCCCCATCCGGCTCTCGACGGCAATCCTGAAAGATGACTGTGGACAGATCATCGGAGGTGTGGAGACATTCCAGGATCTCAGCCAGGTACGTCAGTTGCAAAAGGAACTCCAAGGGCGTTACACATTTGAGGACATTATCGGTCGCAGCCCTGCCATGATGCGCCTCTTTGAGCTACTGCCGCAAATTGCGCAGAGCAGCAGCACCGTTCTCATTGAGGGGCCCAGCGGAACAGGCAAGGAACTCTTTGCTCGAGCCATCCACCATTTGTCGCCGCGGCGGAAAAAGCGCTTCGTGGCGGTCAACTGTGCAGCCCTTCCGGACACTCTGTTGGAAAGCGAGCTTTTCGGTCACAAGGCCGGGGCCTTTACGGACGCCAAGCGAGACAAGGCAGGCCGTTTTGCATTGGCGGACGGGGGAACACTCTTGCTTGACGAAATCGGCGATATTTCTCCCGCACTTCAGGTGCGACTGCTGCGGGTCCTGCAGGAGCGCACCATTGAACCGCTGGGATCGTTGGAGTCTATCCCCGTAGATGTGCGGGTGGTAGCCGCCACCAACAGAAACCTGACGGAACTGGTGCAGAGGGGAAGTTTTCGCGACGATCTATATTACCGCATCCGGGTGATCCACCTGGAACTGCCCGGCCTTAAGCATCGGCGAGAAGACATCCCTTTGCTGACGGATCATCTCATCACCAAGTTTAACCGCATGCAGGCAAGGGACATCGCCGGCATCTCCGACGCCGCCATGGCACGCCTGATGGAACATGATTTCCCCGGCAACGTCCGTGAACTGGAAAATATCATCGAACAAGCCTTTGTTCTGTGCCGGGGAAGCATCATTGATCTGCGCCACCTTCCGCCCGAGATGCGGCCGGAGACATCCGGCGCATCCGGGAATCTGAGAGATATGAGCTTGCAGTCCATGGAGAAACGGCTTATCAGCGAAATCCTCGCGCAATGCGGCGGCAATCGCAAACGCGCCGCTGAGGATTTGGGCATCAATCCGAGCACGCTTTACCGAAAGATCAAGGCACTGAACATCCCTGTTCCGCAAAAGGATGGAAGAAGCCGGCACCGGTAATCGTGCGTCTTGCAACTCTCGTTCCCACTTCTTGAGAGTCCCCTGACCGCAGGCCAGTTCCCTTTCTGTATTTTCTCCAATAATTCAATCAGCTTTTCTTGCAGGGGGGGCATTAGGGGTGTCTATGGTACATATCTTGCCTACTGAGTATTCGAGCTTCCAACGACACCTCCCGTGACGACCTTTCCCAGTGCAACGTTGTAAAGTCCATTTGCCGACAGAGGGGGTTGATCCCTCTTCGTGGGTGCGCGTTTATTTGTGTTCGGGCTGGAGTCCTTGAACTGAACCCAAGACACCAGGAAAAGGAGAGAGAATGAGAGTGGGAAGAGTTGTGATTTTCCTTTCGGTGTGTGGGATGCTGGTTTGCTGCGCCAACGGGTTTCTTGCCACTGGCTTTGTCACCCATCAAATTGACCAAAAGAATTGCTTTTACCTGCAGAGTCTTCATTTTACAGCTGCCGGCATGGCCCACTGGTACAGCAAGGAGAACGGCGGCCTGGAAAAGCTGACAGGTATCCCCTACACGGATTTAGATTGCAAGAACTGCCACGCGGCAGGTTGTGATCGCTGTCACCTGAGTTCAAGGGTGGAAAAGGAGTGTGAGACACTCCAATATTCTACCAAGGCAGCCAGGAACCAGCCGATGTGCCTGGAATGCCACGGTCGAGAAAAGGCCATCATCGGCATCGATCACAAGGCCAAACAGGATGATGTGCATCTGGCGCAGGGCATGGGTTGCATGGATTGCCACACGGCAAGGGAAATGCATGGAGATGGTAACGCCTACATATCCATGAAGCAGCCCAAAGCCATGGATGCCAAATGTGAGAACTGCCACGATTCCATCAAACCGACCGAATCCCATACGGTTCACAATAATGCCCTGGACTGCAAGTCATGCCACGTCCGCCACGTGGTGAGCTGCACCAACTGCCATTTTGATACGATGGTGGAGAAGAAGGTGCGCAAGTCGATCCCCGTATCCGGATGGGTCTTTCTGATGAACGCCGGTGGAAAGGTAACCTCGGCCAGTATGCAGACCTTTGTGACCCAGGGCACCAAAACGTTTCTCATGTTCGCGCCTCACATGAGTCATTCGGTCATGAAGGAGGGGCGCGCCTGTGATGCCTGCCATGCCACTGAAACCATGAAGCAGGCCCAGAAAGGATCCATCAGACTCACGTGGCTTGAGGATGGTGTGACTGCGAATCTCAAGGGGGTGATTCCCGTTGTGGACGATGTGGACTACCAGTGTGTCTATCACGATTTGAAAGAGGACAAATGGGTACCTATCGCAAACCCGGCTGCCCCGTTGCGACAGTATGTAGCGTATGGCACGCCGCTCTCTAAGGAGCAGCTCGAGAAGCTGGCGAAGAAGCAGGAGCCCCGGGTTCCTGAAATGAGGTAGCTCGACGGATCAGGGAAATACCTGTCTGTCGATTCGCCCTGTGCGACCATGCCGTCTGCGGCCGATCCGGCTGTGTGGTTTCTCACCCGGATCGGCCGTTGTCATTAGCACCAAAAGAAAACTCGTTCTTCCACGTAGGAGCCATCTATCGCAATGGCTGCAGATAAGGCGACGGCTATGCCTCCCAGCTCAATTTGAGTGTGGTCTGAAGAGGGTACACCGTGCAGGGCCTGCACGCATGTGCCTCTTGTAACTTCTCAATAAGTCCAGGTAACGACTGCTTTGTAGGTCGGGTTTCCATACCCGACACCGTGGCGCAAAGGCTGTCGGGATTGGAATCCCGACTTACTCATTGAGAAAGTACTCCCTGTAAAGCAAATACCTGATCCAATTCCCAAAAAAAGAGTGGAGCCGCATTAGAAAAACGAGCGCTTGCTGCAAAGTATTCTGGAAACCGGAGGGAACCCGCATGAATCATGATCCCCTGTATTATCCTCATTCCTCAAGGCGCAGCGTGGTCTTTGCCGGGCGTGGAATGGTTGCCGCATCCCAGCCCCTTGCGGCACAAGCCGGCCTGGAAGTCCTGAGGAAAGGGGGCAATGCCGTCGACGCCGCTGTTGCGACGGCTGCCTGCCTGACTGTTGTGGAGCCGACTTCAAACGGCATAGGTGGCGATGCCTTTGCCCTGGTATGGACCGGCGGCCGCCTGCACGGCCTCAACTCCAGTGGGCCGGCTCCACGGAGTCTTTCAGTCGAAACTCTCGCCTGGGCCGGCTACAAAGAAATTCCCCACTATGGGGTGGCTCCCGTCACCGTGCCCGGAGCCCCCGCTGCCTGGGCTGAGCTTGTCCGCCGCTTCGGTCGACTCCCTCTAACCGAAAGCATGCGTCCCGCCATCGAATATGCCGAACAGGGCTTCCCGGTCTCCCCGGTAGTTGGAGATCTGTGGCGTGCTGCCTTTAATACTTATCGAGAATTTCATAGTGAAGCGTTTCGGCACTGGTTCGAAACATTCGCTCCCCAGGGGCGTGCGCCGGTGGCCGGGGAGATGTGGCGATTGCCCGAGCAGGCGGCAACCCTCACCGCCATCGCCGAGACGAATGCCGAGGTCTTCTACCGGGGTGACCTGGCAGAGAAG
>JAAYUJ010000043.1 GCA_012517775.1 Deltaproteobacteria bacterium | reverse complement strand
CATCGCCCCGGATGTGCCCATGGGTCTTGTGGGCGACCCGCTCCGACTCGGCCAGATCCTTGCCAACCTGGCATCCAATGCCGAAAAATTCACTGCAAAGGGCGAAATAATAATAGCGGTCAAAGTCGTTGCGGAGACGGAAAGGACGGTCACGCTCCAATTCGAGGTTCGAGATACGGGTATAGGAATGACCGACGAGGAGCAAAGAAAGCTCTTCCTTCCATTCAGCCAGGCGGGGACACATCGACGACCCGAACGTACGGCGGTACGGGACTGGGTCTGGCTATCTGCAAGCGGCTGGTGGAAATGACGGACGGCAGGAGCTGGGCGGAGAGCGAACGTGGAAAAGGAAGCACCTTTTTCTTCACAGTCACTCTGGGCCTGCATGCGCAGAAGAAGAAGGCTCCGCCGCGGGTTCTCGATGATTTCATTTCATGGATATGCGGGTACTCGTTGTGGACGACAACCTGACCTCGCTGGAGATCCTTGCAGAAACACTCAAGAGCTTCGGCTTTCAGGTCGGTCTGGCAAGCTCCGGCACTGAAGCCCTGGATATTCTGGAAACCGCCCCGGAGGAGCACCCTTTCGAAATGGTGCTCATGGACTGGAAAATGGCAGGGATGGACGGCCTCGAGACATCCCGGCGCATCAAACAGCATCAGCGGCTGCGACGGATTCCCACCATCATCATGGTCACCGCGTACGGAAGGGAAGAAGTCATGCGCCAGGCAGATCGCATCGGCCTGGACGGTTTTCTTATCAAACCGGTGGCTCAGTCATTGCTTTTCAACACGATCCTGGAGGCATTCGGAAAGGAAGGGGAGAAATCCATTCGACAGGATTCCGGTTCGTCCGTTCCCGAGACCGCAGCAGTCAAAGTGCGCGGGAGCAGCGTCCTTCTGGTCGAAGACAATGAAATCAATCAGCAGGTGGCCCGCGAGATCCTGGAAAGGGCCGGATTACGGGTCACCGTAGCCTCTAACGGTGAAGATGCCCTGGAGTTGGTCCGCAAAGGCCACTTCGATGCGGTGCTTATGGACGTCCAGATGCCGGTTATGGACGGTTTTGCCGCTGCAGCAGCCATCCGGCGTGAAGAGAGATCCAAGGACCTGCCCATCATCGCCATGACCGCCCATGCCATGGCGGGAGACCGTGAAAAGAGCCTGGAAGCCGGGATGAATGATCATGTCACCAAGCCCATTGATCCGATGTCTCTTATTGCCACATTGGAGAAGTGGATTCAGAGGCGAGAATCTCCCGATTCTCCGTCCACCGGAATGAACGGTGACATTGAGCCCGAAGTCATGCTGCCCGACCGCCTTGAGGGCATCGACATGGAGGAAGGCCTCATGAGGGTAGGTGAAAACCGGCATCTCTATCGCAACTTGCTTGTCAAGTTCCGGAACAACTACTCCGATGCTGCATCCAGGATCTCCTTCTTTCTGAAGAGTGGAGACATTGGGCAGGCCCGTCGCCTGGTCCATTCCATCAAGGGTGTAGCAGGAAAACTGGGAGCGGGATCTTTGTGCGACATCGCGGGAGACATGGAAGTCGCCCTTGAGCACGGAGCCAGCGAACGGTGCGCCGACGTGCTTCGAGACTTCGGCCGGGAGTTGAGCAAAGTCGTTCAAGGCCTCAAGACCTTGACCGACGAGGAAGTTCAGGGGGCGGCCGCCGTCGATTCCTCTACCGCTAATCCCGAAGAGACGCTTACACTGCTTCAAGAGCTTGTGCTTGCTGTCCATGCACGCAAACCGAAGCAATGCGAACCCCTGGTTACCCGAATGGGGACCATACGGCTGCCGGCCGATTTGGAGGATGACGGCAGGCTTCTGGCGGAACGAATCAGGAAATATCAATACAAGGGTGCCATGGATCTTCTGAACGCCATGATCGCCAGGGTGAAAGGATGAAACATGCGCGATATCTCCGGGTATACCGTGCTCCTTGTAGACGATACATTGGAAAACATGGACATCCTGGTGGCCGTTCTTGAGAACGATGTGGACGTAACCGTGGCCATGGATGGCCCTTCGGCCCTGGAGTCCCTGGCCTGGGAGAGGCCCAACCTTGTTCTCCTCGACATCGAGATGCCCGATATGGATGGCTACGAAGTGTTCCGGCGCATCAAAGCTGATCCTGCAAACGCCCTGATCCCCATCGTGTTCCTGTCTGGGCGGTCCAGCCCCGAGGAAAGGGTGAAAGGGATGGAGATGGGGGCTGTGGACTTTATTGCGAAGCCCTTCGTTGTGGGGGATGTATTGGCCACAGTGAGGAGGACCCTGTCAAGAGCGCGACCCCATGAGGAGGTGCCTACATGATCAGTCCCTCCAAATGGACCCCTTTTGCCCAAATCAAGGATTTTTGGAAGGAACGAAAGCAACTTATGCACACCAGAGACAGAGGCGTCGTGATGATAGTGGATGATGTTGACAGCGAGATCGACATCCTCGTTGACGTCCTGCACAAGGATTACGAGGTTTGTGTGGCCATGGACGGAGAGAACGCTCTGGAAGCGGCTGCAGAGGTCTGCCCGGACCTGATTCTCCTTGACGTCGTCATGCCCGACATGGACGGGTACGAAGTCTGCCGGCGCTTGAAGCAGGATTCCAAGACCCGTGATATTCCCATTATCTTCGTCACCGTCCTGAGCGAGGAGGGCCATGAAGCAACAGGCCTTCAGCTGGGCGCCGTCGACTACATCACCAAGCCGTTCAATCGCGACATTGTTCTGGCCAGAGTCCGGAATCACATGGACCTCATTGAAGCACATCGGCTGAAGGAGGATGTGAATCGTATCATCAGCCATGACATGCGCAACGAGCTCGGCATCATCATCGGTTATCCGGAAATCCTTCTCATGGGGGACAACCTGAGCCCGGATCAGAGAAAAAAGATCGAGAAGATACGCAACTCGAGCTACGTGTTGCTGAATATGGTGAACCTGGAGCTCCAGCTCTACAGAATGGAACGTGGACTCTACAACTTCGTCCCTTCCGATGTGGACGTCCTGAAGGTTCTCCATGGAATCATGGAGCACAGGGAGGAAATTCGCGAATTAAAGTCCATCGGTGTCGAGATCACCGTGGGAGGGCGCACTCCCGAAATGGGCAAGCAGTTCCTTGTTCACAGTGAGGAGCTCCTGCTGCGTTCCATGCTGTCCAATTTGGTGGTCAACGCCATTGAGGCCTCCCCTCCAGGCGGCACCGTATCCATGGACATGCATAAAGGGGAGTTTGCGTGGATCATCATTCATGATGAGGGAGCGATCCCGGTCGAAATTCGGGAACGATTCTTCGACAAATATGTTACATCAGGCAAAAGGTGCGGGACAGGTCTTGGCGCATACTCCGCACTGCTCACTGCCAAGACGCACGGGGGCACCATCGACATGCGGACATCGGAAGAGGAAGGTACGACTATCTCGGTTCAGCTTCCACTGTGAGTCGGTTTGGAGATGTAACCTCTCAATAAGCCCAGATAACAGTAGCTTTGAAGGTCGGGTTTCCATACCCGACACATTTCCGCAGACGCTGTCGGGATTGGAATCCCGACCTACTTATGGAGAAAGCAATTGGTAATCAGCTAACAACATGATTTACAAAGAAATTCCATAAAGACTCATGAAAATACCCCTTGACCGCCTTCGCAGAAGTTGTTATCGAAAAAGCTCGAAGAAAGCAATTTCTTATCACTCCAACAAACTGAGGAGATGCGATGGATTTCCCTGATTCATCGTTGAACGCGCCTGAGGGTCAGGAACCAGACGATGATATGGATTCGAGCGAATCCACCGGGACGACCCAGGCTGACGCTGCTTCCCATGTGCCGGTGGAACCCGCGGGGCCGCCAAAGGAGATCCCCGTTCTGAATTCACCCGATTCGGACGTGATGGCAGCCCCCGTGGTCCAGGTCCCGGCCCCCGT
>JAAYUJ010000381.1 GCA_012517775.1 Deltaproteobacteria bacterium | reverse complement strand
TGGTGATGCCGGGGGACAACATCAGTTGCCAGGTGCAGCTGATCACGCCGGTAGCCATGGAGAAGGAGCTCCGGTTTGCAATTCGTGAGGGAGGCCGCACCGTCGGAGCAGGTGTCATCACGGAAATCATCCAATAACTACCCCAAATGGAACAGAGCACGGGAGGTTCTCTTCACTCCGGTGCAGGCAGACAGGAACCAGACTCATGATGACGAATCAAAGAATTCGCATCCGCTTGAAAGCTTATGATCACAAATTGCTCGACCAGTCAACGGGTGAAATCGTCATGACCGCGAAGAAGACTGGGGCAAGGGTGGCCGGACCGATTCCTCTTCCAACGAAGATTCAACGATATACCGTTCTCCGGTCGCCCCACGTTGACAAGAAATCCCGTGAGCAGTTTGAAATACGCGTCCATAAGCGGCTCATCGACATACTTGAACCGACACAACAGACGGTTGACTCCCTCATGAAACTGGACCTGTCTGCCGGTGTTGATGTGGAAATCAAGCTGTAGGTTTTTCGAGTGGACAATGATCCTGAAAGAGAGTGGATGGTATGGTCAAAGCACTCATTGGACGCAAATTGGAGATGACTCAGTTCTTTGCCGAGGACGGCACCGCCGTACCGGTGACGGTTGTGGAAGCTGGCCCCTGCGTTGTCACCCAGGTCAAAACTGTTGAGAGAGACGGATATAGCGCTCTGCAAATTGGATTTGGTTCAAGAAAGCCCAGGAACGTGAACCGACCGATGAAAGGTCACCTGGACAAGGCAGGCAAAGGCTACTTTCAGGTGTTGCAGGAAGTGCGTGTCAATGATGTTTCCGAGTTTGAGATTGGCCAGGATCTCTCCGTCGATGCGTTTGAAATCGGTGAACGGGTGGATGTGATCGGTACGAGCAGGGGGAAGGGTTTTGCCGGTACGATCAAGCGATGGGGATTTCAGAGAGGGCCTGCTGCCCATGGATCCAAGAACATTCGTGAGCCGGGTTCGACCGGAAATGCGACATTTCCTGGCCGTGTGATCAAGGGCAAGAAGATGTCGGGCCAAAAGGGCAACAAGAGAGTCACGGTGATGAGCCTGAAAGTCATCGACGTTCGCCCCGAAAACAACCTGCTCATCGTGAAAGGAGCGGTCCCGGGTGCCAGGAACGGGATCATCTTTATCAGGAAAAGCAACCGGGTCAGATGATGTGGAAGGAAGACGGTCTGGGATAGATTTGAGGGTGACCATGCCAACAGTGGAAGTTTACAACACGAATCGCGATCTGGTGGGGCAACTGGAGTTGGGGGCGGATGTGTTTGCCGTTCCGGTGAAACCTCACGTCATGCACGAGGTGGTGCTGTACCAGCTGGCCAAGAGAAGAGCTGGAACTGCCAAAACAAAGGGAAGAAGTGAAATTTCAGGAGGCGGCAGGAAACCATGGCGCCAGAAAGGGACGGGGCGGGCGCGTGCAGGAACGAGTCGGTCTCCCATATGGCGGGGTGGCGGAACGATTCATGGCCCTCAACCACGCGATTACCAGATGCGGGTTCCCAAGAAAGTCAGAAGACTCGCTCTCAAGATGGCCCTTTCCCAGAAGCTTCTCGATCAGAACCTGACGGTACTGGATGATCTGCGAATGGAGAGGATCAAGACCAAGGACTTCTTATCCATGCTTGATAGGTTCGAGATAAGCCAGGCCCTTGTTGTTCTCTCACAACAGGATGAAATGGTGGAGAGGTCGGCCAGGAATATTCCCCATGTCAAAGTCTTGAAGTCCGAAGGGTTGAATGTCTACGATCTTTTCAGGTACCGGAGCCTGTTGATGACACGGGAAGCCGTGGCAAGATTGGAGGAGGCGCTGGGGTCATGAACAAGAAGTCCTATCAGATTCTCAAACGTCCTCTCGTGACGGAAAAGAGTACAAAGGCAAAGGAAGCTTACAACAAGCTTTTCTTCGAGGTGGACCGCCGCGCGAACAAGATTGAAATTAAGAACGCCGTCGAGTTGATTTTCAAGGTGAATGTGCTGGATGTGACCACTTTCAATATGAAGGGCAAGAAGAAGCGGGTCGGTAAACATTTCACGCAGCGTTCTGATTGGAAAAAGGCCATTGTCACCATTAAACCCGGGCAGCGCGTTGAGTTCTTTGAAGGCGTGTGAAGCAGGAGAAGGATCCCATGGGCACGAAAAAGGTCAATCCGACCTCACCCGGTCGTCGGTTTCAGACATACAGCACCTTCGATGAGATTACGCGCAGCGAGCCGGAGAAGAGCCTCTGTGTCCCCCTCAAGCGAACGGGAGGCCGCAACTGCCACGGCCGGGTGACGGCATGGCATCGGGGTGGCGGACACAGGCGTCTGTATCGGGTCATCGACTTCAAGCGCAACAAAGAAGACATTCCGGCAAAGGTTGCAGCCATCGAATACGACCCGAACCGGTCTGCGAACATCGCATTGCTCCACTATGTGGATGGAGAGAAGCGGTATATTCTTGCACCTGTTGGGCTTTCCGTCGGGGATACGGTCATTGCCGGCAACGATGCGGATATCAAGCCGGGAAACTGTCTGCGACTGGCCAACATTCCCCTCGGGACTGTCGTCCACAACGTTGAACTGAAGCCCGGTAAGGGCGGACAGCTGGCAAGATCTGCCGGATGCAGTACGCAGTTGATCGCTAAAGAAGGGAAACATGCAATCCTGCGCCTGCCGTCCAGTGAGATGCGGATGGTGCCTGTCGTGTGCAGGGCAACGGTTGGTCAGGTAGGAAACATTGAGCACGAGAACCGATCCCTTGGCAAAGCGGGCCGAAAGAGGTGGCAAGGTTGGCGTCCGCATGTGCGGGGGGTTGCAATGAACCCTGTTGACCATCCCATGGGTGGTGGCGAAGGAAGGAGTTCCGGAGGTCGCCATCCGTGTACTCCATGGGGAGTTCCCACAAAGGGTTATCGGACCCGCAAGAGCAAGGGCAGTGACAATCTCATTATTCGCCGTCGCAAGTAGGGGGTGATAGCGCCTCGGCGGTTTTCTGCATCAGTGGTTGCTTTATGGAAACCCTGCGGCGAAAGGGGTTGTTGTACCGACAGTTTTGGTTTTGAGAGCCTAGAGCTTCAAAGGAGAAAAAGGTGCCTCGCTCTCTCAAGAAAGGACCATTTGTTGATGGTCATTTGATGCAGAAAGTATTCAAGGCCAAGGACACAGGCGACCGCAAGGTGATCAAGACCTGGTCGAGAAGGTCCACCATTCTGCCCGATTTCGTCGGCCTCACCCTGGCTGTCCACAATGGAAAGAAGTTCATACCGGTGTTTGTGTCCGAGAACATGGTCGGACACAAGCTGGGAGAGTTTTCCCCAACCAGGACGTTCTATGGTCATGCGGGTGACAAGAAGTCGAAAGTGAAAGGGAAGAAATAATGGAAGTGAGAGCCGTTGGTAAATACCTGCGTGTTTCTCCCCATAAGGCTCGTCTTGTTGCGGACCTGGTCAGGGGGAAGAAGGTGGACGAGGCCTTGACCATCTTGAAGTACACACCCAGGAAGGGCAGTCGCCTGATCAATAAGACCCTCCGCTCCGCCGTTGCCAATGCGGAAAGCAAACGGTCCATTGATGTGGAGACCCTCTTTATCAAGATTATCCTTGTCGATGAGGCCCCACGCCTGAAAAGGTGGAGACCGCGGGCAATGGGGCGTGCAACTCGAATCATCAAGAGAATGAGCCACGTTACCGTGGTCCTTGACGAAGCCTGATCAGGTTGCCGGGAGGCGGTGTTCGATCGATCGGGATCGCATCTGCAGCTGGGATATCGCGTCAGTGATCGGGTGATTGAGAAACGGGTGAGAGAATACAGAGTTCAGTCCGGCATGAATGTCAGCCAACGGTGGAGGTGAAGTTTGGGACAAAAGGTGCATCCGACAGGATTCCGTTTGGGCGTCCTTAAGACATGGGATTCAAGGTGGTTTGCCACCAGGGATTATGCAAAACTGGTCCACGAGGACAGGTTGATCCGTGATTACATCAAGGGGCGACTCTTTCACGCGGGTATTTCCAGAGTTGAGATTGAGAGGGCTGCTAACAAGGCAAAGATTCGCATTTTTACGGCACGTCCCGGGATTGTCATCGGGAAGAAGGGTGCTGAGATTGAAGCCTTGCGTCGAGACCTGGAAGTCAAGTTCAAACGGGAAATCCTTATCGATATTCAGGAAGTGCGCCGACCTGAATTGGACTCCACCCTCGTGGGGGAGAATATTGCACTCCAGCTCGTAAGGCGGGTGGCCTTCAGGAGGGCCATGAAGCGGGCGGTCACATCAGCCCTCAAGTTCGGGGCGAAAGGTGTGCGAGTGGCATCCGCCGGTCGATTGGGTGGTGCCGAAATGGCAAGAAGGGAATGGTATCGGGAAGGCAGAGTACCTCTGCATACCATTCGGGCGGATATTGACTACGGAACGGCTCTGGCAAAGACGACGTACGGGGTGATCGGGGTGAAGGTCTGGATTTTCAAGGGAGAGGTGCTTCCCTGACGATTGCTTTCGTTGCAGCCCCATGAGTGACGCCTCCCGCCAGACAGCGGGAGGTCTTGCAGAATGCTCGTAAGGCAGGGAGGGTCGTGTTCTTTTTCAAGTGGTCAAGGCAAAGCTGAACAGGAGCAGTTTCCATGTTGGCGCCAAAGCGTGTGAGATACAGGAAGCAACAGAAGGGTCGCATGACGGGTACCGCCTTTAGAGGAAGTGCCATCAGTTTTGGGGATTTCGGTCTGAAGGCCATGGAATGCGGGTACATTACATCCAGGCAAATTGAGGCGGCCCGTGTGGCCATTACGCGTCACGTGAAACGTGGAGGCAAGGTATGGATCCGCTTTTTTCCGGACAAGCCTGTTACCAAGAAGCCTGCTGAAACACGGATGGGCAAAGGGAAGGGGTCCCCGGAGGGATGGGTCGCCGTGATCAAGCCGGGACGTATACTCTATGAGATCAAGGGAGTTCCCGAGTCGATTGCCAGAGAGGCCCTGAAGCTGGCAGCAAACAAACTCCCCATTCCAACGCGTTTCGTATCGAGACAGGATGTTTTATGAAAGCTGGTGCTCTTCGGGACATGTCCAGAGATGAATTGCTCGAGAAGCTCAAGGAGCTTCGCGAGGGATTGTTTAACTTGAAGTTCCAGAAAGTGACCGGGCAGTTGGAGAACACGGCCCAGATCACGAAGAATCGCAAGGATATCGCTCGGATTATGACCATTCTGGGTGAAACCGATAGAAAGAATGCGGCACAAGGATAAGCAGGTATGGAAGAGAAGAAATCGACACGCAAGACACGCGTTGGAACGGTGATGAGCAACAAGATGGAGAAGACGGTGGTGGTGGTGGTTGAGCGTCTTGTGCATCATCCCAAGTATCGGAAGTTTGTTCGGCGCCGCAATAAATTTAAGGCTCACGATGCCCACAGCGCCTGCGGGGTGGGGGATCGGGTGCTCATAGAAGAGAGTCGGCCCCTGAGCAAGGACAAACGGTGGGTAGTGGTGAAGGTCTTGGAAAAAGCGGCGATCTGAAAGTGTTCCGCTGCAGTAGCGATTCCGGGAAACCCAATATGATTACGGAGTGAGCCATGATCCAAGCAGAAACACAACTGAATGCGGCGGACAATTCCGGGGCCAAGCGTCTGTATTGCATAAAGGTGTTGGGGGGTACTCGACGTCGCTATGCCTCTGTAGGGGACATTATCGTGGTGTCAGTGAAGGAGGCCATTCCCAACGCCAAGGTGAAGAAAGGCGATGTGCTCAAGGCTGTCGTGGTGCGGACCAAGAAGGAAGTACGGCGGCCTGACGGTTCTTACATCAAGTTTGACGAGAATTCGGCGGTGCTTATCAACGCGGCGAAAGAACCGATCGGCACACGCATTTTCGGACCGGTGGCGAGGGAATTGCGCGCAAAGCAATTCATGAAGATTATCTCGCTTGCTCCAGAGGTGCTTTAGGGAATTGAGGAGCCAGTTCAATGGAAGCCCGAAAGAAATATCACATAAAAAGAAACGACACGGTGGTGGTGGTTGCTGGGAAAGACAAGGGAAAGCGCGGCAAGGTGATGAGGATCATTCCCAAGAAGGATCGGGCTATTGTTGAGAAGCTCAACATGATCAAGCGTCACATGAAGCCGAACCAGCAAAACCGACAGGGGGGAATCCTGGAGCGTGAGGCTCCCATACACATTTCCAATTTGATGTTGGTTTGTACCAAATGTACGGACCCGACCCGAGTGGGCTATCGCATCCTCGAAGACAACCGGAAAGTCCGGTTTTGCAAAAAGTGTAACGAGGTCATCGACGGATAACGTCCGCTCAGTTCACGGGCCGGGAGTGGAGGCAATTCATGGCACGATTGCGCGAGATGTATAGAAACGAAATAGCTCCAAAGCTCGCCGAGCAGTATAAGTACAAGAGTTCGATGGAGATCCCCAGATTGAGTAAGGTTGTCCTGAACATGGGTCTGGGGGAAGCCATTCAAAACATCAAGATTCTTGATTCTGCGGCAGAAGAGCTGGCTCAAATCAGTGGACAAAAGGCTGTCATCACCCGCGCTCGCCAGAGCATCGCTGCATTCAAGTTGCGCAAGGGGATGCCGATCGGATGCATGGTCACCCTGAGGGGAAACCGAATGTACGAGTTCTTTGACAAGCTCGTCAATGTAGCATTGCCCCGCGTTCGAGATTTCCGGGGGGTTTCACCCCGCGCTCTGGACGGTCGAGGCAATTATACGCTCGGAATCAAAGAACATATTATATTTCCAGAAATTGACTATGACAAAATTGACAAGATCAAGGGCATGAACATTACGATCGTCACCACTGCAAAAAATGATGATGAAGCGCGGAGTCTTCTCGCCTTGATGGGCATGCCGTTCAGGCATTAGGCGACAGAAGGTGTGACCGTGGATTCCTGACCTTTTTGGGTTCGCAGGTTTTCTGCGGGAGCAGACGTGTCAAAGAAGGAGGCAAGATTGGCCAAGAAGTCCCTGATTGCAAAAGCAAAGCGTCCCGCCAAGTTCAGTTCGAGAGCCTATAACCGATGTCCTCTTTGCGGGCGTCCTCGTGGGTACATACGGAAATTTGGCATCTGCCGGATTTGCTTCCGCTCAATGGCATTGCGCGGGGAACTCCCCGGTGTCATCAAATCAAGCTGGTAATTGAGCGAGAGAGAAGGAGTGTATTTCAATGGCAGTTTCGGATCCAGTAGCCGATTTCATGAATCGCATCAAGAACGGCCAGAAGGCGCGGTTTGAGCGGGTGGATGTTCCTGCTTCGCGCATGAAGGTAAACCTTGCCCGCATTCTCAAGGACGAGGGTTATATCAAGAATTTTAAATTGATCAAAGACAACAAGCAGGGGATTCTTAGAGTTCAGCTCAAATACACGGACGCTCGTGAGGGGGCTATTGTAGGGATCAAACGGGTGAGCCGTCCCGGTTGTCGGGTATATGTGGGTCATGAGGACATTCCACGGGTGATGAACGGGCTGGGATTGAACATACTCTCAACCTCGAAGGGGATCTTGACAGATCGGGATGCCCGCAGGGAAGGAGTGGGAGGAGAACTGCTCTGTTCCATCTGGTAAATGACCGGGTCCGTGGTCCTCGGTTGCTCGGAAATGCATAAAGGATACGAGATGTCACGCGTTGGAAAGTTGCCTGTTAATGTACCCCAGGGTGTCAGCATTTCTATGGAAGACTCATTGATGACCGTGAAAGGCCCCAAGGGAATCTTGTCCCGGCAGATGCCGTCTCAGCTCGATATCGAAGTGGGTCCGGATGCCGTTCATGTGAAACGGAAGGACAATTCCCGGGAAGGGCGTTCATTGCATGGGCTGATTCGTGCCCTGGTCTACAACATGGTGCATGGTGTCAGCCAGGGGTTTGTTGTAGGTTTGGAGATACAGGGAACCGGCTACCGTGCGGATGTTCAGGGTAACATCCTGAATCTGTCTCTGGGTTATTCTCATCCCCTTAATTTCGTCCTGCCCGATGGGATCAGCGCCACTGTGGAACGTCAGACTCTCGTTCGTCTGGAGGGTATTGACAGGGAACTCCTGGGAGAGACAGCTGCCAGGATTCGCGCCTTGAGAGCAGTCGAGCCATACAAGGGTAAGGGTGTTCGCTATGCCAACGAGCGAGTCATCCGAAAAGTTGGCAAGGCTGGTTCCAAGAAATAGGGATGAGAGGAGAGCAGAGAAATGGCAGTCCATACCAATCCACGCGAAGTTGCACGCCTCAAGCGCAAGAAGCGGATACGCAGGAAACTGCATGGGACTATGGAAAGACCCCGATTGACGGTTTTCCGCAGTGACAAGCACATATATGCTCAGATCATTGACGATGTGAGAGGGGTTACCCTGGTATCCACTTCGACCCTGTCCAGTGAATACAGGGAACAGGAGGGACCAAAGGGAAAAGTGGGGTCGGCCAAGCTTGTAGGTGAGCTCATTGCGCGCAAGGCGAAAGAGCAGGGAATTCTACGGGTGGTATTTGATCGAAATGGCTACATTTATCACGGTCGCGTTCAGGCCTTGGCGGATGCTGCCAGACAAGCCGGCCTGGAATTCTAGGAAAGCCGTATTCCAGGATCATGAAGGCAAATGGAGTCGCAGTTTATGGAATCAAGCCAGTTGCAGCTTATTGACAAAGTCGTCCACATCAGCAGAGTTGCCAAGGTGGTCAAGGGAGGTCGCCGCTTCTCCTTCAGTGCTATCGTAGTGGTAGGTGATGGAAATGGGCGGATAGGGTACAGCCTGGGAAAAGCCAATGAAGTCCCTGAGGCGATCCGCAAGGGGCTGGAATCAGCCAAGCGGACCATGATTGATATCCCGATTTCCGACGGGACCATCCCTCACGAAATTCTTGGAAGATTCGGGGCCTCTTCGGTGGCGCTCAAGCCGGCCTCCCCGGGTACGGGTGTGATCGCGGGTGGAGCTGTGCGGGCCATTATGGAAGCTGTAGGGATTCACGACATACTGACCAAATGCATCGGTTCGAGGAATCCTCACAATGTGGTGAAGGCCACAATAGAAGGTCTCAGGAAGCTCAGAAGCCCCGAGCGCATTGCACGGATCCGTGGTCGGGACATGCAGGAAATTGTCGCGTAGCCTTTGGAGAATCCAGGCGCGACATGAGACCGGGTACTCGATTCAGTGAAGGATTGGTTATGGCAAAACCCATTCAAGTCAGATTAGTGCGCAGCCCAATCGGCCGACCTGAGAAGCAGCGCAGGATTCTACAGGCACTGGGATTGACTCGCCTCAATAAAACGGTGACCCTCTACGGAACTCCAACCATTGTGGGTGCTATCAGGAAGGTCGTTCACATGGTCGAGGTGAGTGAGAGCTGATCTCGATTATCCACTGGGAAGACACGGGTGACAAAATGAGACTGGAAGACTTGGCCCCTAAGCCTGGGGCGAGGACAGGCAAGAAACGAGTCGGGCGGGGTGCTGGCTCCGGCTTGGGAATGACATCGGGGCGCGGTACGAAGGGCCAGAAATCCCGATCAGGTGGAGGGACCGCTCCCTGGTTCGAAGGCGGTCAGATGCCGTTGCAGCGAAGAATACCCAAACGCGGCTTTACCAACAGGTTCAAGAAGCGCTACAGCATCGTGAACGTCGGGGATCTGGCCCGATTCGAAGCCGGGAGTGAAGTCGGCATACAGCAGTTGATGGATGTGGGACTTGTCAGGAAGCTCCAGGACGGCATCAAATTGCTGGGGGAAGGGGAGATCGGCCATGCTTTGACGGTGCAGGTCCACAAAGCGAGTGAATCCGCGGTCAATAAGGTACAGGCTGCCGGTGGACGGATAGAGTTGATTCCATCTCCAGAGAGGAAATAGCGGGTGCTCACTGGTTTTCAGAATATCGGCAAGATTCCTGAGCTCAAGCGCCGCATTGGAGTGACATTTCTCCTCCTGGCGGTTTATCGGATCGGTGCTCACATTCCAACACCCGGTGTGAACAACCAGGCTTTGGCCGCATTTTTCAAAGCAGCTGAAGGGACTCTTCTGGGTCTGTTCGATATGTTTTCAGGTGGTGCGTTAAGCCAGTTGTCGGTGTTCGCATTAGGGATCATGCCCTACATCAGTGCATCCATCATTCTTCAGCTCCTCACCGTGGTAATTCCGCATCTGGAGCGGCTGAGCAAGGAGGGCGAAGCCGGGCGGAGGAAGATCACCCAGTACACCCGATATGGAACGGTTGTTTTGAGCTTGATTCAGGGTTTCGGGATTTCAGTGGGACTGGAGGGAATGACCGGCCCCGGTGGAGAGATGGTGGTTCTGTTCCCGGGATGGGGGTTTCGTATCATCACGGTGATCACTCTAACGGCCGGGACTGCCTTTATCATGTGGCTGGGTGAACAGATCACCGAAAAAGGCATCGGGAATGGGATCTCACTTATCATTTTCGCAGGAATCGTTGCAGGGATTCCCAATGCCCTGGAGAGCACAGTGCGTCTCTTCAAAGCCGGTGAAATGAGTCTCTTCATCATTGTCTTCCTCACTGCGATGATGGTGCTGGTTGTTGCATTTATCATCTATGTGGAGCGGGGCCAGAGAAGGATTCCTGTTCAGTATGCCAAGAGAGTTGTTGGGAGAAGGGTGTATGGTGGACAGAATACCCACATCCCGTTGAAGATCAATACGTCGGGGGTAATTCCTCCCATCTTTGCATCATCCTTGATCATGTTTCCGGCAACTGTCGCAAACTTCTTCAAGGATGTTCCCTGGTTACAGTCTTTTGCCAACGCGCTGTCCCCCGGCCACTGGGTGTACCTTCTCCTTTATGTCGGGTTCATTATCTTCTTTTGTTTCTTCTATACAGCGATCGTTTTCAATCCGCTGGATGTTGCGGACAACATGAAGAAATACGGAGGATTCATACCGGGGATTCGCCCTGGAAGGCCCACCGCGGAATACATCGAGCGTGTTTTGGAGAGGGTGACTCTTGGGGGGGCGATCTATGTCTCAGCGGTCTGCGTCCTGCCCACCGTCCTCATTCAACGTTTCAGCGTCCCTTTCTATTTTGGTGGAACTGCTCTTCTCATTGTCATCGGTGTTGCAATGGATACGCTGAGTCAGATTGAAGCACATATGTTGTCACGGCACTATGAGGGATTTCTCAAGGGTGGGCGTCTCCGGGGCAGGCGATAGGAAGGTGAGCCGGCAGTTTTCGAGGTGCCGGTTGACCGGGTAGTCAGCCGTAGCGGCCATGTTTGTTTCTATGGACGGTGTTTTAGGAAAGGGAGGAGAAGAGTATGAACATCATTCTGTTGGGACCACCTGGAGCGGGCAAGGGAACACAGGCGAAGCGCATGATCGACGAATACGGAATCCCTCAGATATCTACGGGAGACATGCTCCGGGCGGCCCTGAAGGAAGGCACGCCTCTGGGACTTGAAGCGAAGAAATTCATGGACAAGGGCGAACTGGTTCCCGACAGTGTGGTGATCGGGCTGGTCAAGGAACGCATACTCAAGGACGACTGTGCAAAGGGCTACATGCTTGATGGTTTTCCCCGAAATGTGAGCCAGGCTGAGGCCCTTGACAAGACGCTCGAGGCCTTGGGTCAGAAGATTGACCATGTGGTATGTGTGGAAGTCCCCAATGAAGAACTGGTCACACGACTGACGGGCCGGCGCACTTGTCGAAACTGCGGAGCGGGTTATCATATTAGTTTTGATCCTCCCAAGAAAGAGAATGTATGTGATAAGTGCGGTGGCGAACTGTATCAGAGGGATGACGATAATGTCGCTACGGTGACTTCCCGGCTGAAGGTTTACGAAGATCAGACAAAACCGCTCATCGATTATTATGAGAAGCAGGCCAAGTTGCGCAGGATAAATGGTGTCGGAAGCATGGGGGAGATATTTGCCCGTGTTAAGGCCGTTCTCGGATAAAGGGTTCAGTATTTGATTGTCTTGAGGTCACAGCGAGAGATCGAGAAAATCCGGAGCGCCTGTCTCATCGTGTCTGAGGTTCTGCAGCGCCTTCGGGAGCGAGTACTGCCGGGGGTCACGACATGGGAGTTGAACCTCTTGAGCGAGAGTCTCGCCGAAAAAAGAAAGGCGAAGCCGGCTTTCAAAGGGTATCATGGATATCCCTTTGCCCTCTGCACCTCGGTGAACGAGGAGGTGGTCCATGGAATGCCATCCAAGAAGCGCCATTTGAAGGAGGGAGATATCATCAGCATTGACTTCGGGGTCGTCTATGACGGTTACTATGGTGATGCCGCCATGACCTTGCCCGTCGGCAGAATCGATGAGGAAGCCAGAAGGCTCTGTGCCGTAACTGAGGAGTCCCTGTACGAAGGCATCAGGCAGGCGGTTGTAGGGAATCGTCTCTCTGACATATCCCACGCCATTCAGGACTATGTGGAAAAACGCCATTACACGGTGGTGAGGGAGTTTGTCGGGCACGGCATCGGCCAACAGCTTCACGAAAGCCCTCAGATCCCCAATTACGGGCCTCCCGGAAAAGGAGTCAAGCTAAAAGAGGGGATGGTATTTGCCATTGAGCCGATGATCAACCAGGGCGGCCCGGAAGTCGAGATTCTGGGTGACCAGTGGACTGCCGTTACATCAGACCGTAAGCTTTCGGCTCACTTTGAGCATACCATCGCAATCACACGCAATGGACCGGATATACTGACGAGGCACGGAAGTCTCGGTGTCTTCGGACAACCAAGTGGAGCATGCAACAGGGATAATCAGAGACTGGCTCATTGAGAGCGCAAGGAGAGACTCAAGAGCATGGCTAAAGAAGACGTCATTGAGGTTGAGGGTACTGTCGTTGAGACTCTTCCCAACGCCATGTTTCGCGTTGAATTGCCCAACGGTCACAGGATCCTGGCACATATATCGGGGAAGATGCGCATGCATTTTATTAGAATCCTTCCCGGCGATAAGGTGACGGTGGAATTGTCCCCATATGACCTGAACCGCGGGCGCATTACTTATCGATCCAAATCCTAGCGACTCCCAGCCGGTTCTCAAGAGGGAGCAGAAACGATGAAAGTGAGAGCTTCGGTCAAGCGCATCTGTCGCAAGTGTAAAATCATTCGGCGTCACGGCACGGTACGTGTGATTTGTGAGAATCCAAGGCATAAGCAAAGACAAGGTTAATCGGAGGAATCGGCATTGGCACGCATTGCAGGCATTGACCTACCCAAGAACAAGCGCGTTGAGATTGCCTTGACGTACATTTACGGGATCGGGCGAGCTACAGCGCAGAAGATCCTCAACCAGGCCAACGTCAATTGGAGCACGAAGAGCGATGATCTGGCCGAGAGCGAAGTGAACGCCATCAGACAGGTGATTGACACCCAATATAAGGTTGAGGGAGACTTGCGCACGGAAGTCTCCATGAACATCAAGAGGCTCATGGATCTCGGGTGTTACCGTGGGTTGCGGCACCGTAAGGGATTGCCTGTTCATGGCCAGAGGACGCATACGAATGCGCGGACTCGAAAGGGTCCACGTCGATCCATCATGGGCAAGCGGAAGAAAGCATAAATCGGAGGGAGCATGGCCAGGGAGAGAACTGCGTCGCGCAAGAAGAAGGAACGCAAGAATATTTTGAATGGCATCGCACATATTCGGTCCACCTTCAACAACACTATCGTAACGATCACCGATACCAGTGGGAATGCCATAGCGTGGTCAAGCGCCGGAAGTCAGGGGTTCAAGGGATCGCGAAAGAGCACGCCCTTTGCCGCCCAAGTGGCTGCGGAAATCGCAGCGAAGAAAGCCATGGAGCATGGTCTGCAAAACATCGAGGTGTATGTCAAGGGGCCTGGTTCGGGTCGTGAGGCTGCGCTACGGGCTTTGCAGGCAGCCGGCTTCAACATTACGATCATCAAGGATGTGACCCCGATTCCTCACAATGGCTGCAGACCACCGAAGCGCCGGCGGGTGTGAGCTCTTTGGGTTTCCATATCTTTTTATAGATTATCCGGATTGTCCGGATCGCAGGAGTATCGAAAAGGAGGACAACCATTGGCCCGCTATACCGGTTTGAACTGCCGCATCTGTCGGCGAGAAACCATGAAACTGTATTTGAAAGGTGACCGTTGCTACTCGGACAAGTGTGCTGTGGAGCGCCGCAATTTTCCTCCGGGACAACACGGCCAAAACAGAGGAAAGCTTTCTGACTACGGGCTTCAGTTGAGAGAAAAGCAAAAGATCAAGAGAATGTATGGCTTGATGGAAAAGCAGTTCAAAACGTACTTCAAGGAAGCCGACCGTCAGAAGGGGGTTACTGGGACCAACTTCCTCGTGCTGCTCGAACGGCGTCTTGACAACACCGTTTATCGGTTGGGTTTTGCCAGTTCACGGGATCAGGCACGTCAACTGGTGCGGCACAATCACTTCCTGGTTAACGGCCGGAAAGTGAATATCCCCTCTTATCTTCTCCGGCCTGGAGACAGGGTCAGTGTGCGAGAGAATTGCAGGAATGTGGCCGTAATCAATGAGGCTCTGGAAGCTGTGCCCCGCAGAGGGGTACCTGCGTGGCTGGAGCTCGACAAGGCGAACTTTGAGGGAATTTTTAAGACCATGCCGACCCGGGAGGAAATGAACCTTCCTGTTCAAGAGCAACTGGTCGTGGAGTTCTACTCCAAGTAAGCGGAGAATACCCTCTGAGGCCTTCCTGGACGAAGAGCAGTGGATCTTTTATGTTCTTGATGGAAGGCTGCTTCTGTCTCATCGGATCAATGGATTAGCAGGTGACCTCTCCACATGAGGAAAGGCTATGCAAAAGAACTGGCGCGAATTGATCAAACCCAAGCGCTTGGAAATTGAAACCAAGGGGCGCCCCGATACATATGCGAAATTCGAGTGTGAGCCGCTGGAGCGCGGCTTTGGAATTACCTTGGGCAATGCCCTTCGACGCGTTTTGTTGTCCTCACTTCAGGGAGCCGCTATCACTACGGTGAAAATCGATGGTGTGCTTCACGAATTCTCAACAGTACCCGGCGTGATGGAGGACGTAACGGATATCATTCTCAATCTGAAAGAAGTCCGCTTGAGGGTTCATGGAGAGGGCCCGCGAACGCTTGTCATTGAAAAAGAAGGCGACGGGTGTGTGACTGCCGGTGATATACACGAGAATCCTCTTGTTGAAGTGCTGAATCCTCAACAGCACATTTGCACTCTGGAAAAGGACGCCAAGCTGCGCATGGAGCTGAGCGTAAGGCAAGGGAAAGGCTATCTGCCTGCTGAAAGAAATGGCGACGAGTTTCAGCCCATTGGTACGATCCCGATTGACGCGGTATTTTCGCCGGTGCGCAAAGTCAGCTACACTGTGACTCAAGCACGCGTAGGACAAATCACGGACTACGACAAGCTTGCCATGGAGATTTGGACAGACGGCAGTTTGAAACCTGACGATGCCCTTGCGTACGCGGCAAAGATACTCAAGGATCAATTGAGCATATTCATCAACTTCGAAGAAGAGGTGGAGGCACAAGAAGAAGAAGTTCGCATGGAACCGGCGTTCAATGAGAATCTTTTTCGAAGTGTGGATGAATTGGAGCTTTCTGTCCGATCTGCCAATTGTCTCAAGAACGCGGATATCCGTTATATTGGCGAATTGGTGCAAAAGACCGAGGCCGAAATGCTCAAAACAAAGAATTTCGGTCGGAAGTCCCTGAATGAAATCAAGGAAATTCTGGCGGAAATGGGTCTATCCCTGGGGATGAAACTGGAAAGCTTTCCGAGCCGCGAAGAGATTGAAGAGAGAAGAAAGGAACAGGAATAGTCATGCGCCACGGAGTTTCGGGCAGAAAGTTGAATCGCACGACAAGCCACCGGTTTGCCATGTTCAGGAATATGACAACCTCTTTGCTGAAGCATGAGCGAATCTTTACAACCGTGCCAAAAGGGAAGGAGATGCGCAGGTGGGGAGACTGGCTGATCACCCTTGGTAAGCGCGGGGATCTGCACGCGCGTCGACAGGCACTTGCATTTGTCAGGGACAAGGACGTCGTATACAAGCTGTTTGGGGAACTGGGTCCCCGATACCAGGATCGCCAGGGTGGGTACACCAGGATGGTCAAGGTTGGATATCGGCGAGGGGATGCGGCTCCGATGTGCCTGGTCGAACTGGTGACAGGTACCCCCCAGGGTGCCCGGAAACCAAAGGCAAAGCCACTTGAGCCCCAGGCTGGAACTCAGCCTACAACCCCCCCCGTGCCTTCGATGCCGCCTTCAGCGGAGGGCGGCGATTAGCAGTACATACGCTGGAGAAGACAGGAAGATGTTTCCATAACGCAAACAACCCGCCACGGCGGGTTGTTTGCGTTATGGAAAGGATGACAGCCCGGCCTGTCAGGATATGGGTTCCTCCTCTCTCTGGTGGTGCAAAGGGCATTCCTTGCATGTAAAACCGCTCCACATGGCTTTTGCGGCTTTGTCCAGACAGGTATCATAATACTGGCAGGCGAAGTTTCGCATTCCTTTTCCCTCCTTGCACATGGATGGGTTGGGAGAATGCTTGCCGCTCTTGTCTGTGTTGAGTGAAAGCCCACGACAGGCTCTTTCCTTTGGCATACTATCTTTCTCCTTGGTGGCTTGAAGAGAATTTCGGGGCGCATCCTCCCCGAACGAACCGGAATGATTATATCATGAGCAAATACATTTCCTACTATGAGAGCGCTTTTTGCAGATTCCGCGGTTTGATCGAAGTCGCATTTGTGTGCCTGAATGGGGCGGGAAGCTGACCTGCGCTGTGTGATAGGGTGCGAAAGCAGTCGCGGTGGCAAGAATCGCAGGCCACTCCCCCATGGCTCGTAATATGAATCGATCTCTCGTAAACTTCCATTTATGCCCTAACATATTCATTGCCGCAATAGGTGATCTCTGTTTTTTGGGGATATGAAGCAAGGACACTCAAAAGACTCCACCGAAATGAAACAGGTGGTAGAAAAGGATCTATGGTTGAGCAGAACCAGGCAGAATGCCTTATGAATCGATTGCGTCATGATACCTGGATCGGCTGCCTTTCTATGGTTGCGGCTGCTCTCGTCTTTTTGATTGCCACGAAGAAAATGTTGATGCGAGAGGAGCCCTTCTACTCATGGTATTATTGCTTTGCGTGGTGGAGCTACATCGTTTCGATTGAGTCCTTCCTGCTCTGCAGGCATTCCTCGTTATCGCTTATCGGAAGCAGAGAGAGATTCATTCTTCAGTTCCCGATGTCCGTGACGGTTTGGCTGATCTTTGAGGTATTGAACTTCCGACTGAACAACTGGGAGTATCTGGAGATCGTGGTACACCGCGCATGGAGATGGTTGGGGTACGGCATTTCGTTTGCCACCGTGTTGCCCGGCATTTTTGCTACTCAGAGGCTTTTAGACCATCTGGGAGTTGCTTCAAGGATCAGCTGCCCTCCCTTGAGCACTCCTGAGCGCCTCTACCTTCCGTTCCTGGCAGCTGGATCACTCATGCTCCTTTTCCCGGTCGTCTGGCCCAGGTTCTTCTTCCCCTTCGTCTGGCTGGCTTTCATCTTTCTACTGGAACCTATCAACCATCGATTCAGAGGAGTCTCCCTGCTGCGAGACCTCCAGAACGGATCTCCCCGCCAGATGGTCCTCTTGCTCATTGCCGGTTCTGTCTGCGGGTTTCTCTGGGAGATCTGGAACTACTGGGCGGGGTCAAAATGGTGCTATACTATTCCGTTCTTTGGCTTTCTCAAGATTTTCGAAATGCCCTTACTGGGCTTCTTGGGGTTCCCGCCGTTTGCCGTGGAGTGTTATGCCATGGCGAGCAGTCTCTACCTGCTGAGGGACCGCATGGAGAAGAATTTGTGTGGAAGTAGACTCACGATGGCATGGGTTGCCCTTGGAGTCATGGCAGTCTCGTTTCATTTGCTCGTGTTCTGGGGGATTGACCATTTTACTGTGGTCAGTTTCAGGATGTAATATCCAGTGGCTTCTAGCCCTTGGAAGCCTGACGTTTCGGTATGGCACCGTGGATAACCAAGTCTATGGATGATTGATGGAAAGTCTTGATCTGTCGGTTTCTTTTCGATCAATCTGCATTGGATTCGTATGATGTGGGGTCACTGAAGAGAGCTATGATGCAAAGCGTTGTTGCCGGCAGTGGTGTCCCCGAGGCCTCTCTTATGAGTTTGGGATGTGCCAAGAACCTCGTGGACAGCGAGATGATGGTTTCCCAGTTGAGGAGTCTCGGGTTCGAGATGTCCCCGATTCTCGATCGCGCTGTGATCATTGTGGTGAATACGTGCGGCTTTCTTGAAAGTGCCGTCGAAGAGTCGATACAGGCCGTACTCGAAGCTGCTTCTTACAAAGAAAAGGGGATGTGTGGCTGTCTTGTCGTTGCGGGGTGCATGGTCCAACGCTACGGAAAGAAACTCCTGCCGCTGATGCCCGAAGTTGATTTGTTTTTGGGCACTTCGCATTTTCATTATCTTGAGGATGCGATTCTTGCCTGGCAAAAGGACGGGGAGAAACGCCTGTGGATTGGTCCCCCCCGCCATCTTTTCGACAGCAATGCGCAACGGGGGCGAGAGATGGATTCCCCCTCCGCTTATCTCAAGATCGCGGAGGGTTGCAGCAACCGCTGTTCTTTCTGCCTCATCCCCCGTCTGAGAGGACCATGCAGAAGCCGCACCGTTGAAGACGTCGTAAAGGAGGCGGTTCAGCTTGCTGCAGAAGGAGTCAGGGAGATCAATCTCATTGCTCAGGATACAACATCGTTCGGACTGGATCGAGGCGACGGTAACGGGCTGATTTCCCTTCTCGAGGCGTTGGAGACAGGCACCGCAATAGAGTGGATACGTCTTCTGTACTGCTATCCTGACCGTATCACCGACGGGCTGTTGCGCTCCATGGCTGAATCGCGGAGGATCACGCCCTACCTGGATATTCCCTTCCAGCATTGCGTTCCGAAAGTATTGGAAGCCATGGGTCGCAGAGGATCGAGCTGCCATGCGGAAAACGTGCTGGAGAACATTCGTTCTCACCTGCCGCATGCCGCTTTGCGCACCACGCTCATGGTTGGATTTCCCGGTGAGACGGAGTCGGACTTTAAGGAATTGGTCCATTTCGTTGAACGGGAAGAGTTCGAGCATCTCGGGGTGTTCACCTTCTCGTCTGAAGTTGGAAGTCGTGCAGCCGGCTTTCCTGAACAGGTGGATCGGGAAGTGGCAGAGGAGAGGAGGGAGATCATTATGGAGATTCAGCGGGGAATATCACGAAAGAAACTCATGGCAAAGGTCGGAAGGATCCTTCCTGTGCTGGTAGAGGGGTATCATCCGGAAACCGAAATGCTCCTTTGTGGACGGCTGCCCTCACAGGCCCCTGAGGTCGATGGGCTGGTAATCATCACAGAGGGCGAAGCGGAGATTGGGGAGATCCTTCCCGCAAGGATTACGGATGCGCATGACTATGATGTTGAGGCGAAGCTGATCGGTGCCGCGGAGCGGGGCTTCATCTCCGGTTAAAGAGCATTCCCGGGATCTAGTCGAGCACATCCTGGAGAAAGAGCGCTTTCCGCAAAAGATTTTGACATGTGCTCATATTTTCGTTATGAAGCGGTTGTTCTATGAGGTTTTTCACGCAATAGGCAGTGCATTCAGCACTGAAATTCATCAGATCAATCAGAATATATTAAGAATGAATCGAACGGGCACATTGAAGGTGGATCCTTTCGTTCCTTGTCAGAGCATGCCGCCGAAGTCCGAAAGCATGAAGCTGGATATTCTGGGTCGAATCAGGCCGGATCTCGACCGGATCGAGGCGGAAATCAATCGATTATTGACCTCCAGCGTGCCCCTGATTTCCATCGTTGGTCGTCACATCATGGGAAGTGGGGGTAAGAGGCTCAGACCTCTGCTTCTGATCCTCTCCGCCAGACTCTGCGGATACGAGGGGAATCACGATGCCAGCCTGGCGGTGGTGTTCGAGTTTGTGCACGCAGCCACCCTGCTCCATGACGACGTTGTGGACCATGCCGAGTTCCGTCGCAGTCAGCCGGCTGCAAACACGATATGGGGAAATCCCGCGGTGGTGTTGGTGGGAGATTTCTTATATTCAAAATCAATTCGGATGACTGTGGGATACAACAATGTCCGGATACTTGAAGTGTTCTCGGAAGCCACCACAAGGATGGCCGAGGGAGAAGTCCTGCAGTTGGTCCATAAGGACAATCTTGAAATAGACGAAGCAGAATATCTCGATGTCATCGACCGAAAAACGGCCGGTCTCATCAGTGCCGCCTGCCAAGTTGGTGCTCTTCTGGGGAATGGCAGTCGTGCCGAGGAGATGGCTCTGAGGGACTTCGGTCATCATCTTGGTATTGCCTTCCAACTGATCGACGATACCCTGGATTATACCGGTGACGTAAAAGAGCTGGGCAAGCCCATAGGAAATGACATCCAGGAGGGGAAGGCGACCCTTCCTCTCATCTTTGCCTTTCGACACGGAAACGCAGGGGAAAAGAGACGGCTGATGGAGATCTTCATCGCAGAGAGGATTCCTCATGCGGATTTTGTGGAACTTAAGGACTTGGTGATCCGGTCCGGCGGGATCGAATATACTCGGCGTCTGGCTACAGAACATGTGGACAAGGCGAAAGCTGCGATAGCATTGTTCCCGGCCATTCCAGCCAGGGAGATTCTGGAGGACATTGCGGAGTACGTGATACATCGCCGTGCATAGCTGGTTATGCCTCATGGGCATGAGGAGCTCAAGAGGCACTTCCACGGCTCCAATCGTGACAGTTAAGGCGCGGGCAACCTCGAGCATCCGCGCAAGAACAGCAGCAATTCCTGTGTGCCGGATCATTTTTCATGTGGTCCGGCTTTCTCTTTTTGATAAGATCCTTGGGTCAACAGCATGACGGTCGCTATGAATGAGGCTGAGGAGCACGTGAGCGTCAAGCCCTATTATCCGGTGCTGCTCTCCGTGAAGAGCCGAGTCTGCCTGGTGGTGGGTGGAGGATCGGTGGGTGAGAGAAAGGTCAAAGGCCTTCTTGGTTACGGAGCAACCATTCGACTTGTGGCAAATGAGCTTACGGATTGGCTGCGCTCACAAGTTGGCGACGGCGTGGTCGATTATGTTGCCGAGCATTTCCAGGAAGAACAACTCGATGGCATTGATCTTGTTTTTGCCGCGACCAATGACCGGGGGTTGAACCGAAGAATTGCATCGAAAGCCCATAAAAGAAGAATATGGTGTAACACAGCCACCGATCCGGATGAGGGTTCCTTCGTCCTTCCGGCTGTTCTGCATAAAGGATCCTTGACGATTGCCGTGGGCACCTCGGGTGCAAGTCCTGCCGTTGCTCGGCAGATCAGGGATAAGCTGGAAGAGGAGTTCGACAATGCTTGGATCGTCTTCCTGGAGATAATGTCCGCACTGAGAAGGATCATACAATCCCGCGGGCTGGATACGGAGAAGAATCAGATGCTTTTTCGGGAACTGGCCCGGCTTCCCCTGGTTGAATGGATAAGAACGCGGGACAGGGATGCTGTTGTGAAGTCCGTTTGTGCTGCGTGTGATCCTTACGTCGATCTCGATGAGATGAATCGGATCTGGGACAGAGTATGGAAAGCGTTTTCCTCGTAATTGCCACTCTCTGCTATTGCCTTGGGACAGTGGGATACCTGATCTATCTCGTCAGGGATTGGACTCCGGTCCATCGAACTTCCTGGTGGATTCTCTTTATCGGCGTAATCTTTCATGGAATATCTTTTGCCCTGCGTTCATTTCAGGAGGAACACCTGGCCGTGACTTCCAGTGCGGAGGCTCTCTCCTTTTTCGCCCTGGTGCTGGTTTCGACGTATCTTATTGTTCAGGTGAGACTGCAGTTGCGCATATTGGGATCTTTCGTATCGCCTCTCGCTGTTATTTTCATGCTGGCTTCCACCCTTCTACCCTCTCACATCATTCCCAAGAGCGGGATATTTCAAAGCGGCTGGGTGGTTCTCCACGTATCAACGCTCTTTCTTGCCAATGCCCTCTTCGCCCTTGCCTTCAGCGCAGGTGTCATGTACCTCTTGCAAGAGCGACACATCAAGCACAAGAGTTTCGGTTACCTGTACAATCGCCTCCCTTCTCTCGATCGGCTGGATACGATCAATTACTTTTGTCTTATTATTGGGTTCCCACTCATGACCGTAGGTCTCGTGGTGGGTTTCGCTTATGCCGGCAACATCTGGCGTTCGCCCTGGAACTGGGATCCCAAAGAGATCTTTGCCCTCATAACCTGGATCATTTATGCCATTTTGCTCCACGAGAGATTGACAGTCGGCTGGCGTGGTCGCCGGGCGGCATGGATGGCCATATTCGGTTTTTCATTAGTCCTTGTGACCTTTTTGGGAGTGAATCTATTCCTGAAAGGACATCACACGGTTTTTGTCAGGTGAAGTGCTGCCATGAGCAGTATCATAGTTGTGGGAATGAATCACAAGACTGCACCTGTCGAGGTGCGGGAACAGCTCGCGCTGGCCTGCAGGGAACATGTCAATCCTCTCCGGTTACTGCCACATCTCGACCATGTGGATGAGCTCTATTATCTTTCCACATGCAACCGCGTTGAATTTCTTTTCACATGTCAGTGCAGGGATGAAGCGCTCCGGGAGGTGGGGTTTCTCCTGAACAAGCACCTCGGGAATCCTTCTACAGCCGATCTGGCAAGTTATGTGTATACCCACGAGGGACTGGAAGCCGTTGTGCATCTTTTTCGAGTTGCCTCCAGCCTGGATTCCATGGTTGTCGGAGAGCCTCAAATCCTTGGTCAGATCAAGAGCGCATATCGAGAAGCAACAGAATGTCGAACGGTGGGGGTTATTCTCAATCGGCTCCTCCACAAGGCTTTTTCTGTTGCCAAGAGAGTCCGGTCCGAGACGTCCATCGGTTCTCACGCTGTATCCATAAGCTATGCGGCTGTGGAGCTGGCGCGGAAGATTTTCGGGACGCTGGAGGAAAAACGGGTGTTGCTCGTAGGGGCAGGAGAGATGGTGGAGCTAGCTGCGGAGCACTTCCTCTCTCATGGTGTCCGCCACATGACCGTCGCTAACCGAACCCTGGAGAGAGCCATCGATCTCGCAAGGCAGTTTAAAGCGAATACGGTCTCTTTCGAGCACATTCTTGACACTTTGAAAAATGTGGACATCGTGTTGAGTTCGACGGGGTCACCCGAGCCGATTCTCAGATACCAGGATGTGAGATCCAGGATGCGGGAGCGGCGCAACCGCCCTATTTTCTTCATCGATATCGCTGTTCCGCGAGATGTTGATCCCCGGATCAATCAGATCGACAATGTATATCTTTACGACATTGATGATCTCCAGGGAATCATTGACCTCAACCGTGACCAGCGAAAGAAGGAAGCGGAGAGAGCTGAACATATCGTCGCGGAAGAGGCACTCAAGTTTGTAACGTGGCTGCACACTCTGGATGTTGTGCCGACTATCGTTGCTTTGAAGAATAAGGCTGAGGCGATTCGCCTTGGAGAACTCCGGAGGACATTCTCCCAGCTTCCCCATTTGACTGACAGGGATCGGGAGTCGCTGGAATTGTTGACCCGATCCATCGTCAAGAAGCTCCTTCACGATCCCATTGTCTTTCTGAAGAAAAAGGCTGAACGGGAGAGCAGGCAGACCTTTGCGGATTTCACTCAGCAACTGTTTAACCTGGAGGACGGCACAGGGATCTGTGGAAGCAGCTTGACTGAAGGACAGGTTGATGTTAAAAGGATAAAGTAACTTACTGAAAAATAAGCAAAAACAGTAGAGATTTGCCATGGCCGAGATCATCGAATTTGGCAAGAAGGCTCAGGATTTGAAGGGCTTGCGCGATCAGGGCTTGAGGCAGCGCAAGATCGAAGCCTTAAAGAAGGTATTTCAGTGTTCGAGATGCCTGCTCAAATGCGCTAAATGCGGCAGTCAGCTGGAGATGAGCGCAGCCGAGCGATCCCAGTTTGCGACACCTTATCCGCTGTGCAGAAACTGTCAGGATGAATACAGGGAATACAGGGAAAGAACGGCTGGGAAGCGCACAAATCCTGATTGTTACTGGTATAATGAAAAATGGATGAGAGTCTGGGAGAGTTGGCTTGAGCATCAGAGCTGCCTGGATGAGTACAGACAATCCAAAGAGTTCCTCCAGCTCCTGGAGGAAGTCGAGGAGTTGCTGAAGAAACAGCCTTAGTAAAGATTCACGCAAACAAGTGGCCGAAAGTGCGGTCGTCATTCCGGGCATGACCCGCAATCCAGAAATAGCAGCTGGGTTGCAGCTTTCGCAGGCATGACGCGAAAAATGACTGGCCCTTTGGGAATTTCACTACTGCACATCAGGGGGAAGGAGCGATTTTATGATAGGCGGCGTTGGGATGCCGGAGTTGATTGTCATTCTTGTTATTGTGCTCATCATTTTTGGAGCGGGAAAGCTTCCGGAAATTGGAGCAGGTCTTGGCAAAGGCATCAAGAATTTTAAAAAGGCTACGTCAGACCCTCTGGATTTGCAGCAGGCCGACAAGGCAGAGAAGATTGAGGAGAAGCAGTCTCCTTCCACGTAGGATCGCCTTCGGGTTTGTGCTTTGTGCGATGACTTGATGCTTACTTTGGAGGAACCTCATACCGGGCCGGCCGGGCAACTCCAGCCCCGTGGTTGTCTTCGATGCCTATCGCCCCAGTTAGATCTTCATATCGTTCATTGCATGGCTCTCCGTTCGATGGATCGAGGATGCCGCCTGCCCTTGGGTTTCAGAAAGGGATTTCTTCATCGGGACTGTTGGGTACTGGAGGCAATTCTTCCATACGAGGCCCGCTCGGGTACCCCGCTGACTCAACAGATCTTGCTGGATTCTGATTTCCCTGCCCCTGAGGAGGCCGATCACCGGAGCGGTTCAAGAAGATTATGTCTCGAGCAACGATTTCTGTTGTGTATCGCTTCACACCTTGCGCATCTTCCCATTGTCGAGTCTGCAATCGACCCTCTATGTAAACTTGGCTTCCTTTATTTAAATAGTTGCCGCATGCTTCCGCAGTTTTTCCAAAAGCCACTATGTTATGCCATTCAGTCCTGTCTTCCCAATTCCCGCCCTCTTTGGATGGAATCTGGTCAGTCGTTGCTAACCGCAAACTTACAATAGCAGTCCCGGCGGCCGAGTATCGGATTTCAGGGTCCGCCCCGAGATTGCCGACCAGGATGACCTTGTTCACACCTCTGTTTGCCATGATTTTCCCCTTCTGTTGATGTAAAATGGAAGGCAAGGTGATGTGTTTCCCATTCCTACCTCTCTATAGCACAGGGAACCGATGGTTCACAAATGAAAAGACTGGTAGTTCCAGTTACTTAACAAGGCTGATGGGGGCTCTGGCCCTCGCAGTGTCACAGGCTGATTCTGCATGGGCAAATGCCCTGTTGACTCACTATCAGAAACAGTTTACATTTTCAACCTATTGTTTAGGTGACAACCCATTGTTATCTATGGTGATCCGAGGAATCGTTCCTTCGCGGAAAGGTGAAATGGATTGAAAACGCCAAGCTCTATCGGTGAAAAACAAAAGGATACGACCAAACTGTTTCGTTCGCTGTTCTTTTACCTGGTACTCCTGTATTCAACAATCATTCTGGGCGTGGCTTCCATCCTTTGGGCGGCTGTCACCCGCCAGGAGAAATGGTCGCATCGTTTCGGCAGGCTTTGGGGAACCATCAACCTGTGGGCGGCCGGGGTCACTGTTTGCATGAATGGCCTGGATCGCATCGATCGGAGTGACTCTTATGTTTTTGCAGGAAATCACCAGGGACTCTTTGACATTTTCGCAATCCTGGCAAAATTGCCGATACACTTCAGTTGGCTGGCGAAACAGGAGCTCTTCCGGATTCCTGTGCTTGGTGCTGCGATGCAGGTAAGCGGTTATATTCCCATCGATCGGAGTGACCATCGGAGTGCATTGGAGAGTATGAACAAGGCGGCGGCCAGAGTGCAGAACGGCACATCCATCGTCATTTTCCCTGAAGGAACACGCAGTCCTGACGGTGTTCTGCGGGAATTCAAGAAGGGGGGCTTCATGCTGGCGATCAAATCTCAGAAGCCCATTGTGCCCCTGAGCATAAGCGGTTCATACACCATTCTTCCCAAGAGAAGCGAGTGGCTCAACACTCCCGGACACATCACCATTACTGTCGGAAACCCTGTGCCCACGAAAGGGTGTACAATCAAGGATAGAGATCGTCTGCTTCATGAAGTTAGAGAAGAGATACGCAAGCATCTGACCGTTCCTGAGGGTGGCCTGCTCCCCGATTTGCGCGTTGCTTCTCCCTGCTGATAATAGAGAGATAAGAGAGAGGGTTTTGTGAGGTGAATCCAATCGTGGAACCGAATGCCGCAGTGAGAGTAATTCCCCTTGGAGGGTGTGGAGAAATCGGCCTCAACATGATGGTGGTGGAGTACGATGATACGATTGTTCTGATTGACGCCGGTCTCATGTTTCCTGAGGATGAGATGCTGGGCATCGACATTGTGATTCCCGATTTCGCCTATTTGCTCAAGAACAGGGACCGTGTGCGTGCTTTGGTTCTCACGCACGGCCATGAAGATCACATTGGAGCGATTCCTTTCCTGCTGCGGGAGTTCAGTATACCCATCTACGGTACGGCGTTGACATTGGCTCTGGTCCAGGAGAAGCTCAAGGAGCATGGCCTTCTCGATCGCACAGTGTTCATCCAAGTGGCACCAAGGGAGAATCTGGTCATCGGTCCCTTCACGATAGAGTTCATCCAGGTGTGCCACAGCATTCCGGACGGCGTGGGGCTTGCTATCCACACTCCCGTGGGTGTTCTGGTTCACTCGGGAGACTTTAAGATCGATCAGACACCCGTCGACGGCAGAAAATTGGACCTGGCCCGATTTGGGTCCATTGGAGAAGAAGGGGTACTGGCTCTCTTTTCCGATTCCACCAACGCCGAACGGACTGGGTACACTCTTTCGGAAAAAAAGGTCGGAGTGACTCTGCGAGATATTTTCAAAGAGTGTACCGGTCGAATCATGGTCGCTGTTTTTGCCAGCAACCTGCATCGCATTCAACAGGTGATCCATCTTGCGAAAGAGTTCAATCGCAAGGTGCTCCTCAATGGAAAGTCCATGGTTGCGAATGTGCGCATTGCAAGGGAATTGGGTTATCTGGATTTCCCCAGGGAGTGCGAGACCACTCTCCATGAGCTTCCCAGACTTGCCGACGCTAATGTTCTGATGCTTACGACGGGGTCTCAGGGAGAACCCATGAGTGCCCTCAGCAGGATGGCTTTCAACGACCATAGAAAGCTCAAGGTCAAGGCGGGGGACACAATCATTCTGTCCTCCAAGTTCATACCGGGAAACGAAAGGACTATTCAAAAAATCATCAATCATCTTTACCGGCAGGGCGCAGAAGTCATCTACGAACAAGTCAGGGAAATCCACGTTTCGGGCCATGCGTGCCGGGAAGAGCTGAAAACACTCATCAATGTGGTGCGTCCCAGGTATTTCATTCCCATTCACGGGGAGTATCGTCATCTTGTGAAACACTGCCAGCTGGCCATAATGACAGGGGTGAGCCCGGGTAATTGTCTGCTGGTGGAAAACGGATCGGTACTGCGTTTCACCAGGAATGAGGCGGCCGTGGACGGGCGTGTGGAGACAGGCCGGGTTCTCGTGGACGGGAAGGGTGTCGGGGATGTGGAAGGACTTGTTTTGAGGGACCGCCGTCACCTGTCGGAAGACGGCCTGGTGATCGCCACCCTGGTCATTGATCGTGAGAGTCGCGAAATCTTGAGCGGGCCTGACATACTCAGTCGGGGGTTCATTCATGAGGGCACGAAGCCCGAGATCCTCGATGAAGCCAAATGTGTCGTCTTTGAAGTCCTCGACAGGTTTTTGAGCCAGAGTTTTGAGATTGACGAGGTGGTTTTGCAGGCTGAAATCAGACGGGAGCTCAAGCGTTTTTTCACACAGACTCTGGACCGCCACCCTGTCATCTATCCAATTGTCGTGGATTTGTAACAATGAAAAGGGATGAGAGGCGCGATGGCTTTTCTTGAAAAGGCCCGGCTCCTTTGCTGCCGGAAGGCCTGCCGGCAACCCGCAAGCACCGCTTTCGAGGGGATTCGTGAATCACAAGAAGCATGAAATCTGGGCTCTCTGTGCGCTCACACTCACATTGCTCGTATTCTTCAGCCTGATTTCCTATGATGTGTCGGACCTCAGTCTTTTCAATACATCCAACAGCTCCGCCCGTGCTCCGCAAAACTGGATCGGATTCTTTGGGGCCAACATTGCCTGGTGTCTTTTCTTTCTGCTAGGCGTCGGAGCTTATGGCATTCCTTTGACAGGACTCTGGCTCAGTGTTTCGCTGTTCCGTGGACGGCCTTTTCCCTCAGAGGGGCCTTCCCAGGTGTGTGGGATCGTCTTGCTTATCCTGAGCACGATCAGTTTGCTTTCTCTTCATTGGCCAAAAGTCTATCCACTGGGACAGGAAATATTCACGGGCGGGCAGATCGGGATATTCTTTTCACGATTTCTTTCGGATCGCCTCTATTTGGCTGGGGCACACATATTGTTGCTGGGGCTGATGTTCATATCACTCCTGCTTGCAACACCGTTTACCTTCAATGCTCTCTGGAACTGGATGGTGGGCGTGATGCCCGCCACGGCAAGCCGTATCGGCGGGTTGTCTGCTGTATTGCGCTCGATCATCCGTTTCGGAAAAAGGGCGAATGGCAGCCTGACAACGGCCGGCTGCCCATCGAAGAGGGCAAAAAGGAGCATCCAGACCGTCGACATGATTCCTCTGCCTGTTCAACAATTGAGGAAGCCCGCTCGAAAGGAACTGCCTCCTGTTTCTGAGACCCGGCTCTCATCGAACGGGTACCGCCTCCCATCCCTGGATATCCTGGATGCCTATGAAACCGGGAGTGAGGAGCCTGATTGGAAAAGGCTGGAGGAAAAGGCCAGGGTGCTGGAGGAAAAGCTTGCCGATTTTGGGGTTGAGGGGAAGGTGGTTGCCATTGCCCCCGGCCCTGTGATCACCACCTATGAATACGCGCCGGCTCCGGGAATCAAGATCAGCCGGATCGTCAATCTCTCCGATGATCTTTCCATGGCGTTGAAGGCCATCAGTATTCGGGTCATTGCTCCTATTCCCGGTAAGGCGGCCATTGGAATTGAAGTTCCCAATAAGAATCGCGAGCTGGTCCCCATGCGCGCCGTGCTCGAATCAGAGGCCTTTGCGGGTGCATCTTTGCCGTTGATCCTCACACTGGGGAAAGACACGACAGGTCAGCCGGTTGTCGCAAATCTGGCCAGGATGCCTCATCTTTTGATCGCTGGAGCCACCGGGACGGGGAAGTCCGTTTGTATCAATGTGCTTATCAGCAGCTTGCTGCATCGCAACACCCCGGAGGAGCTTCGTCTTCTCCTTATCGATCCCAAACGTATAGAACTGAGCACGTATGAGGGCATTCCACACCTCATCCATCCTGTGGTGACAGACCCGAAGATGGCCACGCGTGCACTGCGATGGGCGGTCCAGGAAATGGAATTGCGCTATCAGCTTCTGGCGGAGAAGAATGCCAGGAACATCGAGGGTTACAATAAGATCCTTGCCAGAGAGAAAGTAAAAACCGAAAAGGTTGAGGATGTGGTTGACGGAGGAGACAAGCAGAGACATCATCATCTTCCCTATATTGTTATTATCATCGATGAACTGGCGGATCTCATGATGGTGGCGTCCCGGGAAGTGGAGGAGTCCATCACGCGTCTTGCCCAAATGGCGAGAGCAGCTGGATTGCATCTGGTGCTGGCAACCCAGCGCCCGTCGGTGGATGTCCTCACGGGGATCATCAAGGCCAATATACCCACGAGGATCTCGTTTCAGGTGTCATCCCGTATCGACTCCCGTACCATTCTGGACGGCAGCGGAGCGGAAAGCCTGCTCGGGGCGGGAGACATGCTCTTTCTTCCCCCCGGTACCGCAAAGCTGCAGAGGATCCATGGCGCATTCATATCAGATGCCGAAGTGCAGCGGCTTACCATGTTTTGGAAGAACCAGAAGCGGGTGGAAGATCCTCTCAGTGAGCGGGTTGACTTCCAGGATCAAACCAATTCAGGCGATTTGTCTGAAATGGAGATGGACGATAAATACGAGGAAGCGGTTGAGATTGTACTGGAGACCCGACAGGCTTCAATTTCCATGCTCCAGCGGCGTTTACGGGTGGGATACAATCGGGCTGCCAGGATGATCGAGATGATGGAACAACAGGGCCTTGTGAGTGAATCCGACGGAATCAAGCCAAGGGAAGTCATTGGCAGGAGGGATTCCTGAATTGAGAGGAGAGACAGAAAGGCCATGAGGGGGAAAGCAGGTTTTTCGATCGGGTTGATCGTTTTCGCAATGTGCTGCATGAGTCGGTTTCATCCCAGCCATGCTGCAGGGGAACCCACCTTGATGCTGGGAGAGATTCTGAGGAAGACCGAAGCGAACTATCAGCAAACACAGGCTTTCACGGCTTTTTTTCGCCAAATGACCACATCAGCTGCTGCAAGCTCGATGGTTACGGAGGCCTCGGGGAAACTTTATTATGAAAAGCCGCGACAAATGCGATGGGAATACGACAAGCCGGAGCCCCAGACATTCGTAGCGAACCAGCAACTGGCATGGCTTCATGTCCCGGTTGACAGGCAGATTTCCCTCTATGATGCCAGGACACTCTTTGCATCTCCGCTCGCTCAGACCTTCTTCGACGGAGTCGTGGAGCTCAAGAACAACTTTGAGGTGTCTCTTGATCTGAAGCAGTCCACCAGCGCCAGAGCCGTTCTGCGACTCATCCCCAAGAAGGAGGATCCACAGATCAAGAAGCTTTTCCTTTGGATCGATCTGCCTGCATATCGCATTTCTGCCATCGAGAGCCATGACGCCCTCGGGAACACGAACAAGATTGTCCTCGAATCCCAGGTAGCGGTTACCTCCCTGGAGCAAAAGCTTTTCCAACTGGAGGTGCCACCCTCCACAGTAGTGATGGACATGGAAGGGAAGCCGCTGACACCCGCTGACATTGAAAATCTCAAACGCAAGCTCGTTGGAGGCAGAAAGAACTAGAATGGCTGAAGACAGCAGAGAACGCATACTCCAACTGAAAAAGGATCGCCAGGCGATCATTCTCGCTCACAACTATCAACCGGCTGCAATTCAGGATCTAGCGGATATTACGGGGGATTCGCTGGAATTGAGCCGGCAGGCGGCCACAACGGATGCCCGGGTCATCATATTTTGCGGAGTCCACTTCATGGCTGAGACTGCAGCCATTCTCAACCCGGGCAAAATCGTGATCCTACCGCGATCCGATGCAGGTTGCCCCATGGCGGACATGATTACGCCAGCGGACTTAATTACCATAAAAAGGGAGCATCCCGGGGTGCCCATCGTGACCTATGTCAACTCATCTGCGGCGGTAAAGGCGGAAAGCACCGTCTGTTGTACTTCCGCCAATTCCATAAAAGTTGTGGAATCCTTTGAAGATGCGGAGACCGTCTACATGACTCCGGATCAGAATCTGGCCATGTATACCGCACGGCATACGCGGAAGAGAGTCCTCTACTGGCATGGTTACTGCCCGATACATCACAGGTTGAGGGCGGAAGACATCCATCTGGCCAGGAAGGAACACCCTGAAGCAATGGTGGTTGCCCATCCGGAATGCCGACAGGAGGTGCTGGAATTGGCCGACTTTGTAAAGAGCACTTCCGGGATGCTTCGCTATGCGATGGAGAGTAGCCATGAGTCCTTCATCGTAGCTACGGAGCTCGGAATTCTGCATCCCATGCGGAAGCAGAACCCTGCAAAGCGTTTCTACCCCGCTGCCGAGTTCCTGATCTGTCCTGATATGAAAAGGACAAACCTCAAGGATGTCGCCTTTTCCCTGGAGACCCTGCAACCGCGCATCACGGTTCCTGAACATATTCGGGTGCGAGCCCTCGGGGCTGTCGAACGGATGCTGACAATCAGTTGAAAGACTCTCTATATGTTGAGATCGCGTGAGAGTTTTACGGCGCGAATCGCCCTGACCATGGGAGATCCCTGCGGCGTGGGACCGGAGATCCTTGTCAAGGCACTGGCAGGCAGGGAGCGATGTGGTAAGTGTGCTCTCCTGCTGATTGGCGACCCTCTCGCCCTGATTCGCGCATCAGATTTGCTGAAGCAGGATATAACGTTTCAAACAGTCAAGGATATTGCCAGGTTCAAGCTGGATGATTCCCTCGAAAGTGTTATGCTGTACACGCCTTTTCCTCTCTCGGAAGAGGATATGGAATACGGGACACCCAGTGGGAAAACGTGTCACGCCGTGATCCGGTACATTGAATGTGCCGCGCGGTTGGCCCTCGATGGGAATGTTGATGCGATTTGCACGTGTCCTGTAAACAAAGCCAACCTGCAACGGCATAGCTTCCCCTTTCCCGGACACACCGAATTTCTCCAGGAGCTGACACAAACCCGTGATGTTGTCATGATGCTTGCCGGCCCAAGGCTTCGGGTAGCCCTCGTGACGATTCACAACGCCATTTCGCAGGTGCCTGGGCTGATCAACAGGGAACGGATCGCCCGGACCATCTCCATCACGGCCGATGCCCTCAGGAGGGACTTTGGAATCCAAAAGCCGCGGATCGCTGTGGCAGGCTTGAATCCTCATGCTGGAGAAGATGGCCGGTTTGGAAATGAAGAAATCGATGTAATTCGACCTGTTGTAAACAGCTTCGCGGGGAGTTCGTTCCATCTGCTTGGTCCGCTGCCACCCGATACCGTTTTTCATCGGGCCTACGAGGGCGAATTCGATGCGGTCATTGCCATGTACCATGACCAGGGCCTCATTCCCATCAAGCTTGTTCATTTCATGGATGCCGTTAACATCACTCTGGGCATGCCCATCGTGAGAACATCCGTGGATCACGGAACAGCTTATGATTTGGCGGGAACAGGAAAGGCGCATGAAGGGAGCCTTCTCGCAGCAATCCGCTGTGCCGCTGCAATAGCTGAGAATCGCCTGAAAGTTGCGTGCGCCCCCCGGTGACAACTGAGCCGGTGGAGGGATCTGCAGATTTCTGTCTCAATGGGAGTTGATGGAAGAACAAAGGACATGTGCCTTCTCAGTAAGTTCGGATCACGACTGATTCGCAGGTCGGGTTTCCATAACCGACATGTGGGTGCAAACGCAGTCGGGATCGGAATCCCGACCTGGCTATTGTGAAAGTATGTGGACACATCCTGAATGGTGACTATCAGCGTGTTGAAACGGTAGCCTTTCACCTTCCCCAAGCCTATGGATGCAATCCAGATTCGTGGCGCTCGCCAGAACAATCTCAAGAACATTGATGTCGACATCCCTCGGAATCGATTGACGGTGATCAGCGGTGTGAGCGGCTCGGGCAAGTCCTCATTGGCCTTTGATACGCTTTTTGCGGAGGCGCACAGAAGATTCGTCGAGGCTCTTTCAGTCCATGGGGGGCATTTCGTAGAGAAACTGGATGCTCCTCAGGTCGACGAGATCCAGGGCCTGAGTCCGGCCATCGCAGTGGAACAAAGGCGGCTCCCTCTTGATCCCCGCGCGACGGTGGGTACCATAACGGAGATTCACGACGGCTTGCGACTGCTTTATGCAAAACTCGGCAGCCTTCACTGCCCTTCCTGTGAACAGCCTGTCAGGGCATACACAATCCAGGAAATGGTAGGAGACGTTTTTAGGGTTTGGGAGGAGGGGAAGAAGCTTTTGATCACGGCTCCACTCGGAAAAACCGATGAGAGGGATTTGCCGCGGGTGATCAAGCAATTGCGGCGCGATGGATTCGCTCGAGTCCGCCATGAGGGCAAGACCTATGAGCTGAACTCCAGCACCCCGTTTCCCCGTCGAACTGAATACACCATCGATGTCGTGGTGGACCGGGTCGTTGTCGATAAGGCCAGGAGCCGGCGAATGGCCGAGTCCCTGGAGCTTGCAGTCAAGGTTGGTGGAGGAATGGCGTGCGTTGTGGGTCTGGACGGCAGGGAAAGGCGATACAGTGAGACATATCGGTGCCCTTCCTGTGGGCGCAACATGGTTCCGCCTTCCCCGAACGGCCTTTCATTCCGCCATCCTTCAGGTATGTGCCCTCGCTGCAGGGGACTGGGCTTCCTCCCGTTATCTCGGGCTAACCATTCATTGGGAACTCAGAGCCCCGAAGAGGAATTGCAGGCTGCTACGGATGAAGGGGAAGGTTGGGATGGGTTGGTTCTCGATTTTATTCCGGAGGAGCGGCTCTGTCCGGAGTGCAACGGCAGTCGCCTCAACGAGAATGCCAGATGTGTGCGCCTTGGCGGGCTGGGTATCCATGACGTTTGCAAACTTCCTCTTCCCCTGGTTGGAGAATGGTTGGAGAATCTCAGCTTGTCGCAAACCGAAGAGGTCATCGCCGCACGTCCCCGCCTGTTAATGCGACAGCGGTTGGAGAACCTCAAGGAACTGGGCCTCTCCTATCTTGCCCTGGATCGGTCCGCCCGCTCTCTCTCAGGCGGTGAAGTTCAGAGGATGCGCCTTGCTCAGCAGTTGAGTGGCTCTCTCTCCGGCGTCATCTACATTCTCGATGAACCGAGCGTGGGTCTCCATCCCCATGAACTGGACCAATTGTTTCGCATCCTCCTGCGATTGCGGGACCAGGGAAATACCGTGGTCGTTGTGGAACATGACAGTCAAACCATCCTGAAATCCGACTATGTGATCGATATGGGACCGGGGGCGGGAGAAAATGGCGGAGAGGTTGTTTTTGCCGGGTTACCCGGAAATCTTCTCGAAAAGTCAGATACCTTGACCGGCCTCTATGTTTCGGGAAGGAAATCCCTGCATCCCGTGGCACCCAGGCGGACCCCTGCTCGAGGGTTCCTGAGCGTCATCGGTGCCAAGGGAAACAATCTCAAAGGGATCGATGCACATTTTCCCATTGGGTGTCTCACGTGCGTCACGGGTGTTTCTGGCTCTGGTAAGAGTACTCTCGTCATCCACACTCTGTATCGGGCCATGGCCTCGATTCTGCATGGCAGTCAGGCTGAGCCCGCGCCGTACAAGTCACTGTTGAACGCGGAAAACATCCACAGGGTCGTTCTTGTGGATCAATCCCCCATCGGCAAAACGCCCCGGTCCACCCCGGCAACCTATGTCGGTGTTTTCGCGCACATGAGGGAATTGTTTTCCCAGCTTCCCGAATCCAGAGCAAGAGGCTACAGCGCCGGCCGATTCTCCTTCAATAGCAGGGGAGGGCGATGCGAAACCTGCAAAGGTGAGGGGATGCAACGAATCGAGATGTTCTTTCTTCCGGATGTCTTCATACACTGCCCGGTCTGTAACGGCTCCCGGTATAATGAAGAGACTCTTGAGATCAGATTCAAGGGAAAATCGATCGATGATGTGCTTCGAATGTCGGTTCAGGAGGCGCATGGGCTCTTTGTCAACATCCCTTCCATACGACATCGTTTGGAGACCATGCTGGAGGTGGGTTTGGGCTATCTGCGGCTTGGTCAGCCAGGATCGAATCTTTCGGGCGGTGAGGCACAAAGGGTGAAGCTGGCCGCCGAATTGAGCCGCAGGTCAGCTATCCGGGCATTGTACATATTGGACGAACCAACGACGGGACTGCATCTTGACGACATCCACAGGCTGCTTGGCCTGCTGCAGAAGCTCGTCACCCAGGGACACACGGTGATAGTTGTCGAACACCATCCTGAGGTGATCAAAGCGGCGGATCATGTTATCGATCTTGGACCCGGAGGCGGTGATGCCGGTGGGCATGTTGTCGCGGAGGGCACTCCCGAACAAGTGGCGAAGACAGAGGAATCCCTCACTGGTAAGTATCTTCAGGGTGGTTAAGTGAAGGAATACCGACCGACCTCTGAAAGTTCTCCTGGCGAGAATTTCTCAGACTCCCCTCTGACGGGTCTTTTGGGGCGACAGCCGATTCTTCGGGAGAAGGAATTGCTCCATGCCTGCCCTGGATGTAAGGGGGCATTCTTCCCCGCATATTCAGTGGAAGTTGCCTGGAGCTCTGTCAACGAACCCTTCACGTGAAAGGCGTGGGCAACTGACAGGCGTTTTAACCAGAGACTGAAAGGTGATAGGCGATCGTATCAAGGCTGATGGTAAAATCCACGTTTTCCACGTGACAACAGTCAGGCACCTGGATCTGAACGGGAGCGAAGTTCAGGATTCCATTGATCCCTGCCAGGACCAGTTGATTCGCGACACTCTGTGCCGCGCTGGCCGGGGTTGTGATGATCCCCACATTGACATCCCGATCTTTGACCACCTCTTCAATTTCGTTTACATGATTGATGAGCAGGCCGTTGGGAAGTCGCTTGCCGACCTTCTGCGGATCAACATCGAATGCCGCAGTGAAGGTGTAACCGTGTTTGAGGAAATTGGCATGTCGAACAAGGGCTGAACCCAGATTGCCCAAGCCGACCATGGCGAGGTTCCACCTGCGGGTCAAGCCGAGAATGTCTTTAATCTGCCCCAAGAGGTCCCCCACTCTGTATCCGACCCCACGAACACCAAACTCACCGAAGTAGGCAAGGTCTTTGCGGATTTGGGCGGGATTGACCCCGCAGAGCCGGGCCAGGCGCTCAGAGGAAATCACATCCACATCATCTTCCAGAAGATCTTGAAGCGTGCGCATGTACACGGACAACCGTGTGATGGTAGCCATGGGGATCTTGGCAAATTTCATACTCGAACCTCAACGATCATTGATCCGGCAAGAAACACCGACATGCAGCAGGCACAATCACAGTTATGTGATATTATTCACATAACTTCTCCAAAAAAATGGCCTACTTGCGGCCTCTTTCCAACCGATTGAAAGCAGGGTCTGATTCCTCTGGGAAATCAGCCCCTGCCCATTTGCGGTAAAAGCTTCCGGCGACGGTCGATTAGCCGGCCAAGCCGACGAAGCCCTGAATCGCCTTGGAAACCGGGTTTGCGTAAATCAGAATGAGTGCGATAACGAGTGCGTAAATGGCGAGAGACTCGATCATCGCGAGACCGATCAGCATGGTAACAGTTACTTTACCTGATGCATCCGGATTGCGAGCGATTCCCTCAACAGCTCCCCTGACCGCCATGCCCTGTCCGATACCGCAACCAAAGGCTGCAATTGCGATCCCGAAGCCGGCTGCGACTGCGGAGTAGATGAAGAACTGCAGTCCCATTCCCTTTTCGGAGCCTGCATCGGCCGCCAGGGCAAGAGTCGTCAAACCAAGCACGAAAACCACCGTCATCAGGCTAACTCTTTTCAACATGCAAAAACCTCCTTGTAGGTGTTAGTAAGAATAATACGACGGTCAATATATATACGGCCTTCCCCCAAACCGATACCGGTCCAGTCTAGTGAGCCTCTTCCATTGCGCCCGCAAAATACATCATGGAAAGCAGGCAGAAAATAAAGGCCTGAATGAATCCCGTAAAGAGGCCGAGAACCATCATGGGCAGTGGCGCAAAGTAGATCCCGGCGAGAAAGAATAGAATGGCAAGCACCAATTCTTCACCGAAGATGTTGCCGAAGAGACGGATGGACAGGCTCAACACGCGGGCCGCGTGGCCTATGAGCTCGATGGGCAGGATCAAAGGTGTGAGCCACTTGATGGGACCCATGAAGTGTTTGATATAATGAACACCATGAAACTTGATGCCGATCACATGGGTGAAAACCACCACGATGACGGCACAGGCCCCCGTGGTATTGATATTCGCGGTGGGTGAAAAGAATCCGGGGATCATCCCCAGGTAGTTGCTCACAAGAATGAAGAATCCCAGGGTTGCTATGAGAGGAAATGCAAAGCGGCCATGCTCGCCGGTGACGCCGATCATGAATTCCTCGATGCCTCCGATGACCACTTCAAAGAAGTTCTGACCACCCGCAGGGATCATTTCCACCCTTTTGGCTACCATAGATCCGAGCAATACCAGAGCGATCATGACGACCCAGGTATAGGTGACGTGAGGTTGGAGGGCAAAATCAAGAAAGGTCTTGGCCTCGTCGGGACCGACCACATGTAATCCAAGCTTTTCGAAGAAAAGATTAAGAAAAAGAATTGGATGTTCCATATGCTACTTTTCCCCCTTTTTGGTTAGCATGACCGCGAACTCAAATCCCCCAACCACTGTGATCCCGAAAGCCACGGAAGACAACCCCACCAAAAAAGCTATAGGGTTCGCCCATCCGAAATAAATACAAAGAAAAACCAAAATGAGAGTTGTAAGGAAACGAAGATAGTAGCTAAGAAACAAACGGCCCTTTTGGGGAATCCTGCCTGCAGCCTGAAATGCCTTGCGCAACTGCCACTTGAGCACCTGAAAGCTCAGACCGGCAATCAAACCTCCCAGGAAAATTCCCAAAGCCACCTTGGCTGAAAAAGCCAGCCATCCGCCGACCGTGGTGACCGCCAGAAAGATACAGGCGATCCATTCAATTCGTTTGACCAGTTGCTCGTTCGCGGTTCTCTCTTCCACACTCTCTTTATGGTTTCTTGTCTTCGTCCTGTTGCTTCTTGATGAATCGATAGTAGTTGAGAAAGCCCGCGGCTACTCCCATCACCAGAAAAACCAAGGCAAGCCAGGGAAAGGTCCCTAATCGCGAATCGAGCCACACACCGATGAACAGGCCGATGAATATGGCGAACACGACCTGGAAACCAATACTGCTGGCTGTAGCTAGCTGCCGAATATATTTACGAGTTTCTTCTTTCATAATAAGTACGTGTATTTGTTCACACAGCTACTAGCACAATCCCCCTGGGGAGTCAATGCTTTTTTCCCCGCACCATTTACCCGGAAGACATCGTCATATCCCTGACACACCTGAAAGCCTCCATCGCTGCGTTGACGGTATGGTCCATATCAGCCTTCTCGTGGGCCAGTCCCAGGAAATATGCCTCAAACTGGGAAGGTGCCAGGTAAACTCCCCGCTTCAACATCTCCCGGAAGAAGACGGCATATGCCTGAGTGTCGGCCTTCATGGCACTGGAGAAGTCGGTAACGGGTTCAATGGCGAAGAATCCGCAGGCGAGAGACCCGATTCGATTGGTCTGAAGAGGCACTCCAGCCAACGCGGCAGCTTCCGAGAGTCCCTTGGCCAGGTATGCGGTCTTCTCGTCGAGAATGCTGTAAACGTCAACATTCTGGAGCAGTTCCAGGGTTGCCATTCCCGCGTTCATGGCGAGAGGGTTTCCAGAAAGAGTGCCGGCCTGATAGACGTCTCCCGCCGGTGCCATCTTCTCCATGATCTCCGCTCTTCCCCCGTATGCGCCGACAGGCAGGCCTCCACCGATGATCTTCCCAAGACACGTCAGGTCGGGTGTCACCCCAAGCAATTCCTGCGCTCCTCCCTGAGCGAGACGAAATCCTGTGATGACTTCATCGAAGATGAGCAATGCTCCGCATTCATCACAGACTGTTCTGAGCCCTTGGAGAAAACCCGGTTTTGGAAGGACTACTCCCATATTGGCTGCAACCGGTTCTACAATGACCGCTGCAACCTCCTCACCGTGTGCTCTCATGAATCCCTCGACTTGATCGAGGTCGTTATACGGCATGGAGTGGGTATGCCGGACAATCTCTTCCGGAACTCCGGGACTTCCTGGAATTCCGAATGTTGCAAGACCGGAGCCGGCCTGTACCAGGAGACTGTCGGCGTGTCCGTGATAGCACCCGTTGAACTTGACGATCTTCCTGCGGCCCGTGTAGGCTCGTGCCAGTCTGAGGGCACTCATGGTGGCTTCCGTCCCGGAATTGACCATTCTGACCAGTTGGATGGAAGGAACCATTTCCGCCACCTTGCGAGCCAGTTCGATCTCTATGGAAGTAGGAATGCCGTATGATGTGCCCTTCATGACAGCTTTCCGAACAGCCTCAACGACTGCAGGGTGAGCGTGCCCAGCGATGAGAGGCCCCCAGGATGCCACGTAGTCGATGTACTGATTGCCGTCCTCGTCGGTGATGCGGCATCCGGAGGCCTCCCTGATGAAGATGGGGTGCATCCCGACCGCTCGCCCGGAGCGCACAGGGCTGTTGACTCCACCGGGTATCCAGCGGCAAGCTTCTTCATAGAGCTTTGCGGAGTTGCTCCACGTCATGGCTTTGGATTTTCCCTCCTCGGGTCTGATGTTGCAGGGGTTGGAATGGGGTGCTCACCTGGAAGGTCCCTTAAGGTGGAATCAGGTTTCCAGGGGAGCGATCTCATAAGATTCGATATGAAGGTCGGGCTCTCCCTTGACCATGATGCGTGCCTGAAGTCGCTCTTCCACGCGCTCGAGAGCAGTGCGCTCCTCATCGTAGAAACGGGATGCCACTTCGGGATGTACCGTGACCATGATGTTCTTTCCAAACAACTCCCGCCTGTCTCGCTCAAGCTCCCGGAGAATATCGTAACAGACCGTTTGCCTGGACTTGAGGTGGCCTTCCCCTTCACAGTAGAAGCATGACTCACACAAAACGCGCCCAATGCTCTCCCGGGTACGCTTTCGGGTCATTTCAATGAGTCCCAGTTCCGACATTCGAAGAATGTTCGTCTTGCTCTTGTCTCTTCTCAAAGCTTCCTTGAGAGCATTGAAGACCTTCTCCCTGTTGCCTTCCTTTTCCATGTCGATGAAATCGATAATGATGATCCCTCCGAGGTTGCGGAGCCTCAACTGATAGGCGATCTCCTTAACGGCCTCAAGATTTGTTTTAAGGATCGTCTCTTCCAGATTCCGCTTGCCCACATACCTGCCCGTGTTCACATCAATGGCGGTAAGGGCTTCCGTCGTTTCAATCACGATATATCCACCGGATTTGAGCCATATCTTACGGCTTAAAGCCCTTTGAATCTCCATTTCGATTCCGTAGGCATCAAAGATGGGCTCGTCCCCTTCGTAAAGTTCAATCCCGTTTTGCAGCGCGGGCATGAAGGTTTCGATGAACGCAACTATTTTTCGGTATTCCTGCTCGGAATCGATGACAAGGCGGTCCACTTCCTTGGTGAAGAGGTCACGGACCGCGCGGAGAGTAATGTCCAGCTCCTGGTAAACCAGGGAGGATACGGGTGCGGACTCCGCCCGGCGCTGAATGCTTTGCCAGAGCCTGAGGAGAAAGTCCATTTCAGCCTGGAGCTTTTCGGGCTCTGTCCCCTCCGCGGCGGTGCGGACGATGAAACCGCAATTCGAGGGTCTGATCGCAACCATGACCTCTCGGAGACGCTTGCGCTCCTTTTCGTTTTCTATACGCCTGGATACTCCCACGTGATCCATGGTGGGCATGAGCACAAGGTTGCGGCCTGGAATAGTGATGTGCGTGGTTATCCTGGCACCCTTGCTGCCGATGGGCTCCTTGGCAACCTGAACGAGGAGCTCCTGCCCCTCCTGCAGGCGATCTTCAATGGGTATGGAAGGGTAATCAGGAGGGATGGGCATTTCCTCTGGCACGGTGGATTCCTGTGCTTCAACCACCTCTTTCTCTTCCTGCCCTTCTTCTGTTTCACCATTGCAGGAACTGAGAAACAACCGCTCAAAATCGCCCGCGGGCTGATATACATCGCTGACGTAAAGGAAAGCAGCCTTCTCCAGATTAATATCCACAAAAGCCGCCTGCATTCCGGGAAGAACCCTTACCACCCGCCCTTTGTATATGTTCCCTCCTATGCCGCGGTCGGAGCTTCTTTCCACATAGAATTCGGCGACCTGTGCGTTTTCTACCAGGGCTACACGAGTTTCAAAGAAATCGGCATTGATTATGAGCTCAGCAGACATGTCTCCGTTCCTCCGCAAAAAAATCATAGCGTGTGGCTGAACGATTGTGATCTGAAAGCTGCGGGATTTTCGTCTCTCCTGAATGGAACGACGGAAATCTTGCACATTCTGCAAATTTCAAACGCGTGGATGGATTCCAGCGAGAAATGCTGCAGAATCGCCAACGGCCTGAAGCAAATACGGTCGCTTTCAAAAAGGTCCAGCTCCAGGGCAGATTCTCCCGTCTGCCTCACGTCCAGAAGGATATCCGCCAGAAGTACCCTGATCTCCCCTTTCTTTGTCTTCTTAGCCAATGACTCATGCAGATGTCTGCGCCAGTTCTGCACCAGGCTGTGCATGACCCACGAGCTCAGATGAGAAATGGCGTATGTCACCCTCCGTTCGTGGGGAGGATTTGCTCGTTTCACTACTGGAACAACTTCTTCAATTCTCAGGCCGACAGGGAGCTGAGCATTCAATGCCGTCGCGATGAGCGCCGGCGGCACATTTTCCGAAAGGGTCATGTGGGCTTCTTCCACCAGGCTCTCCAATCCAAGGGGGAGGGCTCCACTGAAAGAGAGCTTCACATGGGGGTGAAAGCCTTCCGTGAATGCCGCAGGCAGTCCGGCACGTCGAATGGATCGCTCAAAGACTTGGGCGAGCTCAAGCTGGCCGAGGAAGCGTGCTTTTTGAATTTTGGAATAGCGCAGCCTGTAAGGAAAAATGCGTTGAAGACCTGCTGAAACAGGCGCTTTTACTGGCTCAGCTGTGAATAAGGGTTCTCGGTGAAGCTGCGGAGCAATCGTCTTATGGTCGCATACACCACAGTTGCTGCAAATGCTCCACCGACAGTCGGGTGTGTGTTCCTCCACGATGGCACGCTCATATTCCGCCCTGAGAAAACCTTTTTGGACGCCGGCGGAAAGGTGATCCCACGGCAGGACTTCGTCAAGGGAGCGTTCCCTCAGTGCGTAAAACCGGGGGTCAATCTGAGCCTCCTTGAATGCCTGAATCCATGGTTCCTCCCTGAACAACTCACTCCAAGCATCGAAGCGAGCACCCAATTCCCATGCCCGCACGATGGCCTTTCCCAGGCGGCGGTCCCCCCGGGCAAAGACACCTTCC